>MHSA01000001.1 GCA_001821135.1 Candidatus Taylorbacteria bacterium RIFCSPLOWO2_01_FULL_48_100
GAATACAGAACAACACCGGTACAAACAACGGAGCATACAACGGCATCCGCCTACCATCAGGCGACCTAATGTCCGCCAACATCTCTTCTACATTCTCCAAAAACACACTGTTCCCGTACATCATCAACAACACTCTCTCTGTTCCCACAACTGCTACTCTAATTACAGAAGCCGGCTCTGTGTGGAAATTCGGCAATTTCCCCCTCAACATTTCAGGTACCATAGATGTAAACGGCACAACGGGAGACCCCGTTCTATTCACTTCTCTATGGGACGACTCTGACGGCAACGATGTCCACAGTACCGGCTCTACCACTCCACTCCTCCTCCAAAACTCCGGAATATATATGCAACCCAATTCCATCTCCGACTTTCTCAATTCCACCATTCGCTATATGCACATTGGACTCTCTTACAACACTTCTCCCATCTCTCTTGAAAACATTCTCCTTGAACACAACGACACTGGATTGTCCGCACCGAGCGGGACGACAATTACAAAAGCAATCAATGTGGTGTTTGACGGGAACAATGCGACGAGTACGATACAGTTGCCGTGAGTAAGTAGTCATGCTAGTATATTTCCTAAGGGCTTCAGAGACAGTGGGAAGCGAAAGCTTTAATATCCGTGAAGGGTCCCGCCGAGAGGTCGAACTCTTTTATAGAGGCCCTGTTAGCACGGGTTCTTTTGTATGGCTATTACTAAAGACAAAAAGAAAAAGATTGTAGAAAAACTGTCCGATATTTTCGCGAAGGCGCCGAGCGCGGCATTCGTGAAGTTCGGCAAACTTTCAGTGGCGCAGGCGAATGTGCTTCGCCGAGCGTTGAAGGAAAAAGGGGTCGGATATTATGTGGCGAAAAAAACGCTCATTCGCAAGGCGCTTGAGAACAAAAAGACGGCAGGCGAATTGCCCGAGCTCCAAGGCGAAGTGGCGGTTGCATACGCTACCAATGCGGGCGACACGCTCGCGCCGTCGCGCGAGGTCGCACTGTTTACGAAGAAGTTTGAGAAGGCAATTGAACTTATCGGCGGGATTTTTGAGGGCGCGTTTATTGGGCAAAGTAAAGTGCTTGAGCTTGCGCTCATTCCTTCGCGTCAGACGCTTCTCGCGCAGTTTGCGAACCTCGTTAATTCGCCAATTCAGCGGTTCGTGATTGGGCTCAATGAAATTAGCAAAACTAAGAAATAAAAAATATGACAGAAGAAACAAAACAAGATGGCGACGCGGTTGAGATACCCGCCAAGTTTAAGCAGATTATTGACGCGGTTGAACAGATGTCGGTTGTGGACTTAAACGAGCTCGTGAGAACGCTTGAAAAAAAGTTTGGCGTGTCGGCAACAGCGGTTGCCGCCGCTCCGGCGGCGGGTGCAGGCGTGCCTGCGGAAGAAAAAACCGCCTTTACTGTTGAACTCACCGACGGCGGGGCAAACAAAATTGCAGTTATTAAGGTGGTGAAGGAAGCACTCGGTATGGGACTCAAAGACGCAAAAGACCTCGTAGATGCTGCGCCGAAAGTACTCAAAGAGGGTATGAAGAAAGAAGAAGCGGAAAAGCTCAAGAAAGATGTGGAAGCGGCAGGTGGAAAGGTGGCGCTGAAATAAATGGATCCCGTTAGAAGCCACTTCGCTACGGAAACGCTCTAGTTAATAAAATTATGCGCCAAGTATTGTTTACTAGTTTACAAAGCAAGAACACTCGTACCACAATGCGAAGAGTTTCCTGCTTCTAACGGGATGGAAATCCTCGGAAAACTGTTCGGTTCGGAATCTAGGGTTAAAATACTGCGCCTGTTTTTGTTTAATCAGGGCGCGGCTTTTTGTGCTGAAGAGGTTGCGGAGCGGAGCAAAGCAAATCTCTATGTGGTGAAGCATGAGCTTAAACTTTTGCGGAAAGTCGGCTTTATCAAGCGCAAGATGTGGAAAAAGCCAGTCACAAAGAAGCGGCGCTCTGCGCTTGCCGACGGCTGGACGCTGGACGAGCGGTTCGCCTACCTTTCTCCGATGCAGAAACTCCTTCTGGACACCGTATTTATGAGTGATGCGGAAATCTATAGACGGTTTAGCGGGGCGGGTAAAATGAAACTCGTCATCGTCGCGGGTGTGTTTATACAAAACCTGGAAAGTCGCCTTGACCTTTTGATTGCCGGCGACAACTTAAAGCGGCATGTTGTTGAGCATGTAGTAAAAGGACTTGAAGCAGAAATCGGGAAAGAGTTGACTTATGCCGCATTTGATATGCAGGAATTGCAGTATCGCGTCGGTATGTATGACCGCCTGCTCCGCGATGTGATGGAAAGCCCTCACCGCACGCTTTTGGACAAAGTCGGCTTTGAGAAGAAGTTTATTGAAGCGAATAGCAAGAAATAATAGTCGCTCGGAATGCTGCTTTTGCAGAACCGGAAAAATCCCCCTCTCGCCCTTTTCTAAAGGGGGAGTACCCGAGCGAAGCGAGGGGGAGGGGGTCGTTTCTGTCGGTACACAACCCCTCCGCCTCGCGGTTAGGTTAAGGGCAGGAGGTGAAAAGAATTAAAAACGGCTCAGCGTGCGCTGAGCCGTTTTTAGCCCTAGAAATAAGGGGTTTTCGGGCTTGACTTCTGTAATACAGTATGCTATACTGGAAAGTAGAAAAATAAAGTTCCTTGAGTGAAGTTCTTCACAGCGTTGATTGAGATGTGTGTCTCGCAGCTGTGAGGAAAAAATGTGAGGAAAACAATCAACCCAAAAATATCATGAATATTTGTACATTTTTCAAGCGTTGGTAACACTTTTCTTTAATTCTCGTAATTCCAGTTTGGTCCGTTGAATGTAGTCTTCAAGACAGGCAAAGGGCGATAAACCGTTCAATGACTGATGCGGTCGCAGGTGGTTGTAGTAGCGAACGATGGCGTAGAGAATCCGTCTTCGTTCTTCCCGCGAGATGAAGTGATGTTTCCGGAGCAGTCCTTTAATTGTCTTAATCACTCGTTCTGCTTTTCCGTTTGTCTGTGGACGGTATGGCCTTGTGAACTGCTGTGGAATGGAGTGGTGTGCGCACAGATGCTTAAACGCTCCCTTAAACTCTTTACCGTTGTCCGAATAGATGCACTCAATGGAGAACGGAAGCATAGTCAGCGCTTCATCAAGCACAATCGCTGCGCTGTAACTCGTTTGGTCGGGTAGGATGTCGGCAAACAGCGTGCGTGAGAAATCGTCAATGAATACATACAGATATTCCTTCGGTGTCGTGATGGCCTCGCCGGGAACGAGCGGCATAACTGACGAGTCAGTATGTACCATTTCGCCTGGGTGTTTCTTTACATATCGGTTTTCCCGTAATTCTCGCTTGAGTAGTTTCTTGCGTATTTTGCGCTCCGTCTTTTCTAGTTTCTTGAGCCCGTATTCAATAGTTCTGTACCGTAGGTTTTTGGACGAATAGTTTCCGAATACATCCAACTTGGCTTTATGGAACACTTCGTAGAGCGTCTTTCTAGATACGCGGTAATATCTTGCTAAATCCGATACACGATCTCCTCCCCGCCAGCGCCTATACGCTTCCTGTCGCTGGTACGGCAACAATTTGGTATTCTTATGCATACAAAAGGTGCGTTAACGATTAATGGTTTGAACACCGAAATCGTAGCGCACCTTTTGCCTTTTCAAAGAACTAATGTGTTACTAACCCGTAGTATATGTACAGAATATTCTGACAGAAAACGACTGTAGTGGTAAAGTCCTGTTTACAGAAGTCGTGTGCCCGTCCTGCGGGACTGGAACACCCGCATGGGTGAGCCAGTACGGATACGGCAAGTGTGTCCACGGGCACGATGTTGTGCCTGATGGAAAAGGGGGGATCACCGTATCCCACATACCAAGTAGCAGGGAAAACTCATCCCTGCACCCAAACCATAGGCACTTTTCTTGTCAGTAAGGAGTAAGGAAAAGTCCAGGTTTGGACCCTCGCTGGAAACAGCGAGGGTTTTTGTTTGTAAACATTCCCCGCCTCGCGGACTCGGCACCCCCTTCCAAGGGGGGATTTTAATTCTCCCCTTGAGGGGAGTACTCCGCCGATAGGCGGAGGGAGGGATGTATTCTTTTTATCCACACCCTGCCCACACCTTTTCCACAAGGCCATTGTATAATAGAAGTATTACCCAAGCGTAATGAACAGGCGGTTTGGTCTTCCGTTTGTTTCAGTTATTATTTATTAATTTAATATATTTTTATGTTAGACACATGGAGTTCGGTTTTGCAGGGGGCTTTTTCAGACCTCTGGTTTGGCATTGCAAGCTTTTTGCCACAACTCATTCTCGCGGTTGTTATTTTCGTAATTGGCTGGGCAGTAGGGAGCTTGCTCGGCAGAGTCGTGTCGCATATTGTTGGCGCGCTCAAGGTTGATTCGCTTTTGGAAAGCGCGCATGTAGACAATGTCTTGAAGCGTGGCGGGTTCAGCTTGGATTCGGGGCGATTCGTCGGCGGGTTGATAGAGTGGTTCGTCATTGTCGTATTCCTCGTTGCCTCGCTTGAGGTGCTCGGGTTGACGCAGGTTAACGCGTTTCTTCAGCAAGTGGTGCTTCTCTACTTGCCTCGCGTGATTGTCGCCGTCTTAATTCTCTTGGTCGCAGTCGTTATTGCGTCTGCGATGCAGCGGGTGGTGGTCGGCGCGGCAAAGGCGGCTGAAATTCGCTCAGCGAATTTCCTCGGGAGCGTTACGAAGTGGTCTATTTGGATTTTCGCCGTGCTTATGGCGCTATTCCAACTCGGAATTGCGGCGCCCTTTGTGCAGACGCTCTTTACTGGGGTTGTCGTGGCGCTCTCCATCGGGTTCGGCCTTGCGTTTGGGCTAGGCGGGCAGGATGCGGCGGCGGGCTTCCTCGCGAAAGTGCGCTCGGAAATCAAGAATCACAACTAACTGTTTGATTGTTGTTTTTCAACATAAAAAACGGCTCAGCGCGCGCTGAGCCGTTTTTTTCTACTAACTATTTCTTTACTAACTAAATAACCCCAGCCTTTTTAAGCGTCATGTAGGCGCCGTTCTTTTGTATGGTTTTAAGCCCGCGCGCCGACACTTTAATCGTTACATATTTCTTAAGTTCTGGTACGAAAACGCGCTTCTTTTGCATGTTGGGGTAACTCCTGCTTTTACCGCAGGGGTTGTATTGCGTAGCGCGCGTGCGGTTGCTGTACGCCCCGCGCATCATTGACGACTTTTTGGTAATTGCGCAAAAATTCATAGGTAATATATGCTACCATACTCCACATAAAACGCAAAATATATGGAGCTTGATATTATTTTCTCTATTCTTATTTTGATAATGTCCGTCGTGGTGCATGAGGTGTCGCACGGGCTTGTCGCCAACTACCTCGGCGACCCAACGGCGCGCCTTGCGGGGCGGCTCTCATTCAACCCGCTCAGACATCTTGATATTTTCGGCTCAATACTCGTGCCTCTGCTTCTTATTATGTCAAAAGCCGGCATCATTTTCGGATGGGCGAAGCCGGTGCCGGTAAACACATATAATTTGCGCTGGAAGTACGGAGAAGCACTCGTGTCGGGCGCGGGCCCTGCGTCCAACATTCTTATCGCGCTTGTTTTCGGTTTGCTTTTGCGGTTTTTCGGAAGCGCCTTGCCGATGTCATTTGTCGCTATTTCGGCGTCCGTCGTGTTTATAAACATCCTCCTCGCGCTTTTCAATCTTGTGCCGATTCCGCCTTTAGACGGCTCAAAGTTATTGTTTGCGTTTCTACCTTCTGGGTCGGCGTTCGCAGAATTTTTAGAGCGCTACTCACTTTTTATCTTACTCGCGTTCATTTTCTTCTTGTGGCAGTTTCTCGCACCAGTCGTCGGATTTCTCTTCCGCATTTTTACTGGAATAGGGGCGTAGGAGTGTGAGGGTTTGCATTTTTGCTTGGATTGTATTATATTTTGCCGACATGTCTACGATAAATCAGCTTATTCGGCGCGGTCGGAAAGAGCGCGTTCGCAAGAACAAAACGCCCGCGCTTACCAAAAGCTTCAATGTGCTCCGGAATAAGCCGGTGTTTTTCGATTCGCCTTTTAAGCGCGGTGTGTGCACAAAGGTTACGACCAAGACGCCACGCAAGCCGAACTCCGCTATACGCAAAATCGCGCGCGTTCGGCTTACAAACGGTATGGAAATTACCGCCTATATTCCGGGAATTGGGCACACCCTGCAAGAGCACTCGGTAGTCCTCGTGCGTGGTGGGCGTGTGAAGGATGTAAACTTGCGTTATACGATTGTGCGCGGCAAGCTTGACGCCGTGGGTGTGGAGAATCGCCGTAAAGGAAGGAGCCAATACGGCGTGAAAAAGCCGAAGACGGCTTAACGAAGTATGAGACGAAAAATTAAAAACAAAAAAGAGTTGTCGCCAGACGCACAGTATAATTCGCAGAAAGTTGCGAAGATGGTGAATTATGTAATGGAGCGCGGCAAAAAGGAGGCGGCGCGCAAAATCGTGTACGGCGCGTTCAAGGAAGTGAAAGAAAAAACAAAAAACGACCATCCGCTTGAAGTGTTTGAGACAGCGCTGAAAAATGTAACGCCACTTATGGAGGTGCGCTCGCGCCGCGTCGGCGGAGCGAATTACCAAGTGCCAGTGGAGGTGAGGGCTGAGCGCCGCCAGCTCTTGTCTATGAATTGGATTATTGACGCGGCGCGTGGGAAAAAAGGAAAGCCGATGCATATAAAACTTGCAGACGAAATTATTGCGGCGAGCAAGAACGAAGGCGAGGCGGTGAAGAAGCGCGAGAATGTGCACAAAATGGCAGAAGCAAACAAAGCATTTGCGCATTTTGCATGGTAAGTTGTATGCAGAATCGTTGCAGAAAATAAATACAATGTTAAGTCCATTGGAATATAGTATAGTTGCCATTCTTGCTTTTGTAAGTGTTGCTGTAGTTTTTCTTTCTTGGGATAAACAGGAGCGTTCGGTCTTAGGTTTTTTGATTTGGTACGGTATTGGTTTCTTGATAATCACCCTTATTTTTTGGTTAACTCGCTATATTTTGGGTTAGTTTTGTGTTACGCTGTCGGTATGAAGATTTTGACTTACAGGGTGCGGATTGAACCTGATGAGGGGGGGCGAGGATACATCGCCTATTTCCCTGCGCTTCCCGGTTGTCATACGCAAGGACATACTCTTGAAGAAACGATTGCGGCTGCACGAGAAGTGCTTGTCGGGTTTTTGCGTGTGATGAAAAGGCAAGGCAAGACGATTCCAGTTGAACGAATAAAAAAGTCTCCACTGTCTTTTGGTTTGTCAGTACGCCTATCTCGCAATTCTGTTTTAGCTTAATGAGCTATGGCGCGGCTTCCAAATCTAAAGACGAAGAAGTTGCTCGCGGTTTTGAAACGGGCGGGTTTTGTGCCATATGACCAAGAAGGAAGTCACTTGTACCTCCGACATTCACTCACAAAAATAACAACATCGGTTCCTATGCACAGCGGAGAAATCAACCGCAGCTTAATGAAACTTATTATAAAACAAGCAGGACTCTCAGAGAACGAATTCAGAAAATATCTTTGATTTTGCATTTTTGGTGGTTCTACGGTATTCTCAATTGACGCTTCTGCGTTTTTTAGTTTATGAATCGCGACTATCCACTTGAACGAGTTCGCAACTTCGGCATTATTGCGCATATTGACGCTGGTAAGACAACCACCAGCGAGCGCGTGCTTTTCTATACGGGAATGACTCACAAAATCGGCGAGGTGCACGAAGGCGATACCGTAACCGACTGGATGGAACAGGAGCGCGAGCGCGGCATTACGATTACCGCCGCCGCCATTACTTGTTTCTGGACGCCGTCGTATGTTGCGAACAAGATCGACAAAGAAAAGAAAATCCGTTTTAATGTTATTGATACACCCGGGCATATTGACTTTACTGCAGAGGTAAAGCGTAGCTTGCGCGTATTGGACGGCGCGGTCGTCGTGTTTGACGGGGTTGCTGGCGTTGAGCCGCAGAGCGAAACCAACTGGCGCTATGCCGACGAAGGCAAGGTGCCGCGCATCTGTTTTATTAACAAACTAGACCGCATGGGCGCGTCTTTTGAAAAATCCTACGCTTCCATTCTTGACCGACTGAACAAGCACGCGGTACGGATGCAAATTCCGATTGGGCTTGAAGAAAAGTTTGAGGGCGTTATAGACCTCCTCAAAATGAAGGCGTATTACTTTGAGGGCGAGAAGGGGATTGAGGTGATTGAAAAAGAAATCCCCGCAGAAGAGCTTGAAGATGCGAAAAAGTATAGACATGAATTAGTGGAACGGATTGTTGAAAATGACGATGCCCAAATGAGTGAGTATTTGGAAGGAAAAGAAATATCAGTAGACGCTCTTAAAAAGACACTTCGCAAAGCGGTAATTGCAAACAAGATTTTCCCAGTGCTTACCGGCTCCGCGCTCAAAAACAAAGGAGTACAACTAGTGCTTGATGCTGTGGTGGATTATCTTCCATCGCCTTTGGATATTCCGGCGATTTCGGCAATCAATCCAGAAACCAATGAACCGGTTGAACGGCACTCATCCGACGAAGAGCCGTTTTCCGCGCTCGTGTTTAAGTTGCAGACAGACCCGTTTGTAGGTCAGCTAGCATTTTTCCGCGTGTATTCTGGGGCGGTGGAAGCGGGCTCGTATGTGTACAATTCTACAACCGGGAGCCGCGAGCGATTGTCGCGCATTGTGCGCTTGCAAGCGGATAAGCGTGAAGAAGTGAAAAAGGTTTTTGCGGGAGAAATTGCCGCGGCGGTGGGGCTCAAAGATGCGAAGACCTCGCACACCCTGTGCGACGAGAAAAGCCCCGTCGTGCTTGAGCCGATTAAGTTTGCCGACCCGGTTATTTCTATGCGCATTGAGCCGAAGACAAAAGCCGACCAAGAGAAAATGGGTATGTCGCTCAAGCGCCTCTCGGACGAAGACCCGACTTTCAGAATTAAGAGCGATATGGAAACGGGCGAAACCGTCATTATGGGTATGGGTGAGTTGCAACTTGAAATTATGGTGGATAGAATGAAGCGCGAGTTTAGCGTGGAAGCGACTGTTGGCAAGCCGCAGGTTGCGTACAAAGAAACTATTCAAGGCGAGGCGGAAGTTGAAAACAAGTACATAAGGCAGACGGGCGGGCGCGGCCAGTACGGACATGTGAAGATTACCGTAAGACCAATGAAGCCGCTTGTTGAGGGTGCAAAAATTCCGAAAAACACGAAGCGGTATGATGACTTTGAGTTCATCAATTCCATCAAAGGCGGCATCATTCCGCAGGAATATATTCCTGCGGTAGAAAAAGGGTTGCGCGAGGGAATGGAGCGCGGCGTGGTCGCCGGCTTCCGACTCGTAAACATTTCGTGCGAGCTCTCGTACGGCTCGTATCACGAAGTGGACTCGTCAGAAATTGCGTTTAAGATTGCTGCGTCCCAAGCGATACAAGAGGCATGCCGCAAAGCTAGACCGGTGCTCCTTGAGCCGATTATGAAAGTGGAAGTGGTAACACCCGAAAAGTTTATGGGGGATGTGACGGGGCACCTGAACTCCAAGCGCGGCGAAGTGCAGAATGTATTTGACCGCGGTATGAGCAAGGTGGTGGACGCGAAAGTCCCGCTCGCGGAAATGTTCGGCTACATCACGACGCTTCGCTCAATGTCCGAAGGCCGCGCCTCGTTCAATATGGAGTTCTCGCATTATGCCGCGGTGCCGCCGAATGTTGCTATTGGTATTATTGAGGCGAGGAAATAAGAAAAGTGGTTGTGGATTGCGTTTTTGTGTGGGTTTGGTAGTATGGGGAGTGTGTCGCATAAAGCGACCGTAGGGTCGCTCTTTGTTTTGTTATAAACATTATTAGTAATATAATTATTAAAATATATGGCAGAAGAATTTAAACGCGATAAGCCGCATGTCAATGTCGGCACCATAGGGCATATTGACCACGGCAAGACGACCTTGACCGCAGCGATTTGCTCGGTTCAGGCGAAGAAGGGGCTTGCGAAAGAGCGCAGTTACGACGAAGTGGCGAAGGCGTCCGAAAAGGAGGGCCGCCGCGACCCGTCTAAAATTATTACCATTGCGATTTCGCATGTGGAATATTCTAGCGATGCGCGCCACTACGCGCATGTGGATTGCCCCGGGCACGCGGACTATGTGAAGAATATGATTACCGGCGCGGCGCAGATGGACGGCGCGATTTTGGTGGTGGACGCGGCTGATGGTCCGATGCCGCAGACCCGCGAACACATCTTGCTCGCGAAGCAAGTAGGCGTGCCGAAAGTTGTTGTGTTTTTGAACAAGTGCGATTTGGTAACAGATAAAGAACTGGTTGATTTGGTGGAAGAGGAAGTGCGCGAACTTTTGACCAAGAATGGCTTTGACGGAAAGGGCGCTCCAGTGATTCGCGGTTCTGCGCTAAAAGCAATTGAAGGCGACCCTGCGTGGGTTGCAAAAATTGATGAACTCTTGAAAGCGCTGGACACCTATATTACAGTTCCGCCACGCGAGGTGGATAAGCCATTCCTAATGCCGATTGAAGACATTTTCTCCATTGAAGGCCGCGGAACTGTGGTAACCGGACGCATTGAACGCGGTAAGGTGAAGGTTGGCGAGGAAGTGGAAATTGTTGGACTCAAGCCGACTGCGAAGACGACAGTTACCGGTATTGAGATGTTCAATAAATCCCTACAGGAAGGTTTAGCCGGCGACAACGCGGGTATTTTGCTTCGCGGTACTAAAAAAGAAGAGGTTCATCGCGGGCAAGTGCTTGCAAAAATCGGCTCTGTAACTCCTCATACCGACTTTGAAGCAGAGGTATATGTTTTGAAAAAGGAGGAAGGAGGTCGCCACACTCCATTCTTTACGGGCTACAAGCCGCAATTTTACATCCGCACGACCGATGTAACCGGCGAAGTAACGCTTCCGGAAGGCCGCGAGATGGTAATGCCTGGCGACACGGTTACTTTTAAGGTGAAGCTGGTCGCGCCAGTCGCGCTTGAGAATCAGACGCGCTTTGCGGTGCGCGAAGGAGGCAAAACTGTGGGCGCGGGTGTTGTAACGAAGATTGTCGCGTAAAATACCAATCTACGAATTATACTAATCTACAAATGACTACGAATAAGAAACATTAGTAGACATTCGTATCATTTGTAACATTCGTATATTGGTATATTCATTCGTATGGTAACTAAATCAACTACAAAAAAGAAAAGGGCAACTGCTCCAAAAAAAGCACCAACAGTGAAAAAAACCACAGTAAAGAAAACTGATGTTGCGAAACTTCGCATTCGCGTGCGCGCGTACGAACACAAGATTCTTGACGCATCCGTACGCCAGATTATGGACACGGCTGCGCGGTTTGACGCAACCGTACAAGGTCCGGTGCCGCTTCCTACAGAAATACGCAAGTACACGGTGAATCGCGGGGCGTTTGTGCACAAGAACGCGCGCGAACAATTTGAGATGCGCGCGCATAAACGCCTTGTAGACATCGTGAACCCATCGGGCAAACTCGTAGAGGCGCTCACCAACCTATCGCTCCCGTCTGGCGTGAATATTGAAGTAAAGATGCTATAAAAATAAAAACCGTCCGCCTTATGTGGACGGTTTTTATTTCTTTGACTTTTTTGCGGGGATTTGGTAGGGTGTTTCGTATTCTGCGTTCGCGGATGTTTTGATAGAACTAGAACCGCTGCGCCTTGGGCGCATGTTCAAAACTATGAAGTATATATTGGGTACAAAAATAAATATGTCCCAAATTTGGGACGAGCGGGGGAGATCTGTGCCGGTCACGCTCCTCGCGGTTTCGCCTAATGTGATAACACAGGTGAAGACGAAAGAAACGGACGGCTACGATGCCGTACAAGTCGGCTTCGGCGTGCGCAAGGCGAAAAATCTCACGAAGCCCGAAAAGGGGCATATGAAAACGCTCGGCAGTTTCCAGATATTAAAAGAGTGGCGTCTTGCTCAAGCTGCTACGGAAAAGGTGGGAGATAAAATTGAAGTGTCGGTTTTTAAGAGTGGCGATATTGTTGCGGTTTCCGGTATCTCCAAAGGCAAAGGGTTCCAGGGAGTTGTTAAGCGACACGGATTTCATGGTGGTAGCCGTACGCATGGGCAGAAGCACAGCGAGCGCGAGCCGGGTGCCATTGGCGGGCGTGGACGCGCGGGTGGGCGCGTGTCGCTCGGTATGCGCATGGCGGGGCGTATGGGAGGCGAGCGCGTAACGGTTAAAAATCTGGAAGTGGCGCAAGTGATACCCGATGAGAACTTGATTTTGCTCAAAGGCGCGGTGCCCGGTCGGCGCGGTTCGTTTATTGAGATTCGAGGATAATACGAGCTACGAACAAGACACGAAATTACAAAAAATATGGAATCAATTATTTACAACCAAAAAGGCGAACAATCTGGAAAGATCGCACTTCCGAAGAGCGTTTTTGGCGCGCGTTGGAACGCTGACCTCGTGCACCAAGTCGTTACTTCGCTTCTCTCCAGCGCGCGGCGCGGAACCGCGCACACCAAAACGCGCGGTGAGGTTTCTGGGGGCGGCAAGAAGCCGTGGAAGCAAAAAGGCACAGGCCGCGCGCGCCACGGCTCTACGCGCTCGCCACTGTGGGTTGGAGGCGGCGTTACGCACGGACCGCGCTCGGACAAGAATTATGCGCGCGCAGTCAACAGTAAAATGGCGGCACGCGCGCTTGCGTCCGTCCTTTCTCAAAAGCTCAAAGACGGCGAGATTGTATTTGTGGAGTCACTTTTGTTTGATGCGCCGAAGACCGCGCGCGCAAAAGATACACTCACTGCGTTGGCGAAAGCTGGTTTTACACACATCGTGTCCAAAAAACAAAACGCCGCGTTTGTCGGTCTTGCAGGTAGCGAGCCCATTGCGAAAAAGAGTTTCCGAAATCTCGGAAACATTTCCGTAGGGGAGTGGCGCAATCTGAACGCCGCAGAAGTGCTTCGCAACAAGTATCTTGTTTTTTCCGAGCCGGAAAAAGCCGTGAAGTTTTTTGAAGAAAAATTAAAATAATATGTCTTTACTTAACTTAGGAAGAAAGAAAAAAGAAGCGTTGAAATCGGCAGAAAAACCGATTGTTGTCTCCGCGCCGAAGAAACTTGCCGTATCGACAGAGAAAGAGAAAAAGGGCGCGTCAAGTGTTTTTGCGCACTTCATTGAACGCCCGCGTATATCGGAGAAGGCGACAACGCTTGCTACGGAAAGTTGCTATGTGTTTGAGGTGTCGCGAACAGCGAACAAATATTTGATTGCGCAAGCTGTGAAGGCGCTGTATAACGCAGTTCCGAAGCAGGTGCGAATGCTTCCAATTCCGAAGAAAAAACTGTTCGCGCGCGGCAAGCTCGGAACAACTGGCGGCGGGAAAAAAGCGTATGTGTTTCTGAAGAAAGGCGACAAAATTGAATTATAATTATGAAAATATATAAACCCACAACTCCGTCGCGCCAACATATGACCGGTATTGATTATCGGAAGCTTTTGTCTGGTCATAGACCGCACAAGAAACTCGTCTTCGGCGGCAAGCGCAGTGTCGGACGAAACGCATTCGGCAGGATTACCGTGCGGCACAAAGGCGGCGGGCATAAGCGGCTTTTCCGCGATGTTGATTTTGTGTACGATAAACACGACATTCCGGCGCGCATCGCGTCCATTGAATACGACCCGAACCGCACGGGGTTCATCGGTCTAGCCGTGTACGCAGATGGCGAAAAGCGCTATGTGCTTTTACCGCAGAGCGTAAAGTCGGGCGATTCGTTCATCGTTTCAGAAAAGGCGGAAGTGAAGCCGGCGAATCGCTTACCCATCGGCAAGATTCCAGTTGGCGCGTTTGTGTACAACATTTCTTTCCGTCTAGATGGAGCGTCTGCGCTCGCGCGCTCGGCAGGTAATTACGCAGAAATTGTCGGTCATGATGCCGGCTATACGCTTCTAAAATTACCCTCTACTGAAATACGCAAAGTGTTATCTAAAGCATGGGCGTGTATCGGCGCGGTTTCCAATGAAGAAAATTATCTCGTGCATATCGGCAAGGCGGGGCGCTCGCGCTGGCTCGGCATTCGCCCGACCGTGCGCGGCTCGGCAATGAACCCGGTTGACCACCCGAAGGGAGGCGGCGAAGGTAAGCAGCCGCGCGGACGCAGGCGCGAAATCAATGTGTACGGTAAGCCGACCGGCAAGGGGCAGAAAACCCGCCGTCCGAAAAAATACTCCAATGTCTTTATCGTCTCGCGGCGCAAGGTCGGCAAGAGTCGCACTCAAAGCATGCAATAATCTCGGATGCGAGATTAAGTAAATCTCTTTTCGATACTCTTCCAGTTAATTGCTATAGCAAGTAGTTGGAATAGTGAACGTGGCGAGTAGTAAAAAACATACAAAGAAAGACCCGCGAACATATTTCAGCTTTGCAAAAGAAGAAAGCCGTCAAGAATTGTTTGACGGCTTCATTGTTTATCGGAGGACCCTATCATACGCTCTCGCATGTGATTTTCTACGGGCTTCATCATAGGCCTGAATTTCAGGTTCAACTCCATTTGCAACTTCTACCCAGTATTTTTTCCAATCAGTTTGTGCGAGAATTCTTTGAATTCGTCTGCGTTCTTTAGTTTTCATATTTTGTTTTTGTTCGTCCATTTATAGATTAGCATATTTATTAAGTTGACCTTCTGTGTTCTTTTCTGTTAGTATGCGTAAACGCTCTTTTCCCGGGCGTTTTACATTTATATGAGCCGTTCAGCATCAAAAGGACCGTTTGTGGACCCGCGCATCGTTAAGAAGATTGCGGGCAAGAAGCCGGAGAACACTCCGCCGGTGAAGATGTGGGCGCGCGCATCCGTCATTTCTCCTGAAATGGTCGGTTTTAAGTTTCTCGTGCATAACGGAAAGGATTTCCCCGAAGTGCTGGTTACTGAAGAAATGGTCGGGCACAGGTTCGGCGAATTTTCGCTCACGCGCAAGTTCGTTAAGCACGGAGGTAAGATGCAAAAGGACCAAGAAGCGAAAGCGAAGGAGTCCGAAATTGCGTCTGCACAAGCGGCAAAAGCGGCAACAGAAGCAAAGAAATAACATGAAGGCGCAACTGAACAATTTGCGAATGTCTCCACGCAAAGTGCGCCTTGTGGCGGACACGGTGCGTGGCAAGAGTGTCGCAGAGGCGCGCGCCATACTTTCTTTTATGCCGAAGGTGTCGGCGCTTCCGCTTCTTAAGCTTTTGGACGGCGCGGTAAAGAATGCGGCGAATGTGGGAAATACATCCGATGTATCCGCGCTTAAGGTTTCCGAATTATATGTCAATCAAGGCAAGACCTTGAAGCGGCATATGCCGCGTGCGCACGGTTCTGCGTACCAGATATTAAAGCGCACTAGCAAAATCACTCTTATTCTTGCAGACAAGAGTAAATAATTTTATGTCCCATACCGTTCATCCATATGCGCATAGAATAGGAATTATCCGCGACTGGAAAAGCCGATGGTTTGGCGTGAAAGACGCCTACCGCGACACGCTCCGCCGCGACATCATCATCCGCGAATTTTTAGCGAAGCGCCTGCGCGGAATGTATGTGTCCGATATCATCATTGAGCGCGGCGCGAAGAAGTTTCGTGTAGTCGTAAAGACCGCGCGCCCGGGGCTTCTTGTTGGTAGGGGCGGCGAAGGCGCGGTAAAAATGAAAGATGATTTGAATAGATATTTGCAGAGAAAGGGGGCGTTAAGCAAAGAGGAGATGCGTTTGGATATTGAAGAAGTGCGTTCGCCTGAGGGGAGCGCGGCAATCGTCGCTCAAATGATTGCAGAGGGTTTGGAAAAACGACTTCCGTTCCGCCGCGTAATGAAGCAGACAATTGAAAAAGTAATGGCAAATCGCGATGTGAAGGGAGTAAAGATTTACCTTGGCGGGCGGCTCGGTGGTGCGGAAATGGCGCGCTCGGAGTCAATGCTCAAGGGCCGTGTGCCGCTTCAGACACTTCGCGCCGACATTGACTTCGCGCGCGAGCGCGCGGTGCTTCCGTACGGCGACATCGGTATCAAGGTGTGGATTTACAAAGGTGAGATTTTTGAGAAAGATAAGAAATAAACCAAAATCATGTTATTGCCAAAAAAAGTAAAATTTCGCAAATGGCACACGATGCGCCGCAATCCTGCGCGCGGAGGCGTTGACGCGCGTGGCTCAAGTGTTTCGTTCGGCTCGTTCGGGCTCAAGGCGATTGCGCCGGGTCGCATCCGTTCAAATCAAATTGAGGCGGCGCGCAAAGTCGCGTCGCGCGAAGCCGGCAAGAGCGGCAAAATTTGGATTCGCATCTTTCCCGACCGCCCATACACGGCGAAGCCGCCAGAAGTCGGTATGGGGAAGGGCAAGGGCGATCCGCAAGGGTACTGCATAGAGGTGCGTCCTGGGCGTGTGCTTTTTGAAGTGGATGGCTTATCGCTTGAGGCGGCTACCGAAACGCTCCGCAAGGCGGGTACAAAGTTGCCCGTGAAGACGAAAGTTGTTGCGCGATAATGCGGTTTGAGTATTTTATATAAATAAGGTATCGTGCTATGTTGCTCTCTATGGAAACAGAAACGAAAAATGAAAAAACTGGCCGAGTTCTCCGAGGAACTGTCGTGTCCGACAAAATGAAGGACACGGTGGTAGTTGCCGTAAATCGCCTCGTGAAGCACCCAAAATACAAGAAATTTATGCGCATAACGAAGCGTTACAAGGCGCACGATGCTGGCAACACGAAGCATACCGGCGATTCCGTTGAAATTATTGAATGCCGCCCAATTTCCAAAGACAAGCATTTTAAGATTGTGTAATTTTTATGTTGCAACCGCGCGCCATCGTGAATATTGCAGATAATTCGGGCGGCAAAATCGGCCGCATTTTTAAGGTGCTTGGCGGTTCGCGCAAGCGCTATGCGGGCATTGGCGAGGTAGTCGTGTTGTCGGTGCAAAAGGCGGAGCCGCGCAAGACCGTCAAAAAGAAAGACATTCACCACGCGGTTATCGTGCGGAGCAGGAATGCCGTGCGCCGCGCGGATGGCTCGTACATTCGTTTTGATGAAAACGCCGTCGTGTTGGTAGACAAGGCGAAACACGAACCCATCGGCGGCCGCGTGTTCGGTCCAATTCCGCGCGAGATTGCTGAGATGGGTTTTACCGGGATTTCATCAAAAGCGGAAGAAATTGTCTAATCAACTTTTATGAAAATACACAAAGGAGATATTGTGAAGATACTTGCTGGCAGGGACCGCGGAAAAAGCGGCAAGGTGCTTGAGGCATTTCCAAAGAAGGAGCGCGTGCTTGTTGAGGGTGTCAATAAAGTAAAAAAGCACGAGCGGCCGCGCAAGGCGAACCAGAAAGGGCAGGTCGTGGAGCGCGCAATGCCGATACATATTTCCAATGTTGCGTTGGTGAAGAAGAAATAACGCATATGAAAACCATCAAGAAAAAAGAGGGAGAGGCGTTTGAGGCGCTGAAAAAGGAATTCTGCTATGCAAATATTATGCAAGCACCGCGCGTGAAAAGCGTGTCTGTGTCTGTAGGTACTGGTTCATTCAAAGACAAAAAGAAGATTGATATTGTATTAGACCGCCTTGCGAAAATTACAGGACAGAAACCCTCCCCACGCGGCGCGAAAAAGTCCATCGCGTCGTTTAAGTCGCGCGAGGGAGATGTGGTGGGCGCGCTCGTCACCCTGCGCGGGCCGCAAATGTTCGGATTTTTAGATAAACTTGTACAAGTTGCTCTGCCGCGCACAAAGGACTTTCGCGGCATACCCCCGTCCGCAATTGACGAGATGGGGAACATCACCATAGGTGTGCGTGAGCACACCGTATTTCCGGAAACCGCAGACGAAGAATTGAAGGATGTCTTTGGTATGGGCATTACGATTGTAACGACTGCAAAAAACCGCGCCGAAGCTCGCGCCTTCCTTACGCATCTCGGCTTTCCGTTCTCCAAGCACGAAAAAGGGAGGAAGTAACAAAGTTTTCTCAGATTTTTGACATTCCGTATTGGTTTTGATACGATAGGAGGACGCTCGTGGGGGCGTTTAATTTTGTATGGCTAAGACCTCAGTCATTGCGCGCGCGCTTAAAAAACCGAAGTTTAGCACCCGCCTCGTGCGGCGCTGTTTTCGTTGTGGTAGGAAGCGCGCTTATATGCGCGATTTCGGAATGTGCCGCATCTGCTTCCGCGAGCTTGCGAACGATGGTCTAATTCCGGGGGTGCGCAAGTCCAGCTGGTAACTTTTTTATGGATTCAATTTCAAACATTGTAACTCGATTGAAGAATGCGGCGCGCGCGAAGCGCCAAGGCATAACTATGCCGCATTCAAAGTTTGCGGAAGCGGCGCTAAAAGCACTTCACCGCGCGGGGTATGTGGAAAGCGTAAGCTCGCGTGGCGAGAACCATAAGCGCTCGCTTGAGGCGACGCTAAAGTACGAGAGTGGCTCGCCGGTTTTCAATGAAGTCCGCCGCATTTCCAAGCCGTCGCGCCGCTTGTACCGCGCCGCAAACGAGATTCGCCGAGTGCGCGCGGGATACGGCAAAATGTTCTTAACTACTTCGCGCGGAATTATGACCGACAATGAAGCGCGCAAGGCAAAAATCGGCGGCGAACCGCTTTTTCAGATTTGGTAATAAAAATTATGAGCCGCCTTGCGAAAAAACCAATTGTGATTCCCGAGAAAACCGCTGTAACGGTAGCGGGTTCTTTCGTAACCGTAAAAGGTGCGTCCGCGACTCTTTCGCGCACATTCCACCCGGCGGTCAGCATTAAGAACGAAAACAATGTCATCTCCGTTGCCCTTTCTGGGAATTCGCCGAAGTTGAAACCACTCGTCGGTACTACTGTCGCACACATAAAGAATATGATTGCTGGGTCCAACAAGCCGTTTGAAAAGAATCTCGTTGTTGAGGGGATTGGATTTAAAGCAGATGTAAAAGGGAGTACACTCACACTCTCGCTCGGGTTCACACATCCAGTAATAGTATCTATCCCGCAAGGGCTAGTAGTTACTGCGGAAAAGAATGTGATAAAAGTTGTTGGTCCTGACATTGAGACAGTCGGGCAGTTTGCGGCTTTTGTACGCGAACGACGCAAGCCAGAGCCGTACAAAGGCAAGGGTATCCGATACGAAAACGAAGTTATCCGCAGAAAGCAAGGTAAAAAAACAGTATAGTTACAATTTCTTTATTCGTAGTCATTCGTAGTCATTCGTAGATTCGTATTGTTCGTATATTCGTATATTAAGTTTATGAAATCAAAAACACTCAAAAGAGAACGACGTCACCGTCGCATTCGCGCGAAGGTTATTGGTACTCCCGAACGACCTCGGCTTTCCGTTTTCCGTTCCAATCACTTTTTGTCGGCGCAAGTTATTGATGATTCTACGCGCGCGACGCTCGCGGCTGTATCAACGCGCGCCGTAAAGGGAAAAACGCCGCTTGAAAAGGCGCGGAGTGCCGGAGAGGCGGTCGCCGCGGCGGCTATAAAAAAAGGTGTTAAAAAAGCGGCGTTTGACCGCGGCGGGTATGGCTATTTGGGGGCAGTGCGCGCGTTTGCAGAAGGCGCGCGCGCGGGCGGACTTGAGTTTTAGATACAAAGACGGTAGTTTTACAAAATACTATGAACGATTCTATTTCAACAGAACCAAAGAAGGATGCGATGGGTGAAGCGCCCGTTTCTGCTCCAAGCGCGGCGGAGGCGCACGCACCTGTTCGTGCGGGTGCAGGAGACGGACAGCGTCGCGAGCCGCGTCGCAACGAGCGCCGACGCGCACGCCCCGAGCGGGCAAAGCCGGAGTTTGATGAAAAACTCTTGGCGCTCAAGCGCGTTGCGCGTGTTGCTGCGGGAGGCAGACGGTTCAACTTTAGCGCGGCGGTTGTTGTGGGGAATCGGCGCGGCGCGGTGGGCGTTGCGGTCGGCAAAGGCGCAGACACGGCACTCGCGATGGAAAAGGCAACGCGGAATGCGCGCAAAAACGCCGTGCGGCCGCACCTGACGCATGATATGTCCATTCCACACGAAGCGCGCGCTAAGTACTCTAGTGCCATTGTGGAAATACGGCCGGCGCGCGGAAGAGGTCTTGTTGCCGGAAGCGCGGCACGCGCAGTGCTTGAACTTGCTGGTGTAAAAGATGTGTCTGCGAAAGTGCTCACCGGAAGCAAAAATAAATTGAATATTGCGCAAGCAACAATCAAAGCATTATCAACACTACAAAAACCGAGATTGGAGAAATCCATCCCTCAATCCCTTCCTTTATAAAGGAAGGGACTCAGGAAAGGATTTTAAGTATATGCAACTAAACACTTTACAACGGGTTCATCCGAATCAACGCTCCGCGCAAGTTGGGCGTGGTGGGAAGCGCGGTAAAACGAGCGGTCGCGGCGGCAAGGGGCAGACCGCGCGTGCAGGCAACAAGCCGCGCCCGGAGTTCCGCGACGCACTGATGAAGATACCGAAACAGCGCGGGCGCGGCACAAACACCTTTAAATCATTTCAGCCAAGACCGGATATTGTGTCCATTGCCGATCTTGAACGCGCGTTTTCTCATGGCGATACCGTTACGGCAGAGTCGCTTCTCGCAAAAGGGCTTATTCAGAAGCGCTCGGGGAATATGCCTCAAGTAAAAATTCTTGGAGACGGTGTTCTTACGAAGAAGCTCGCTGTGAGCGGCTGTGCCGCGTCGGCAAGCGCGCGGAAGAAAATAGAAGCGGCAGGAGGTTTAATCTCATGACTTCTTTTTTACAAAAAGCAAAGCTTGTCTTTACCGATAAGGTGCTCCGCAAGCGCATTCTGTTTGTTGCCGGCGCGTTTGTGCTTTTCCGACTTCTTGCTTCCGTGCCAATTCCTGGGATTGACGAAACACGCCTCGCGCGCCTTCTGGAGGGCAATCAATTTCTTGGGCTTTTCAATATTTTCTCCGGCGGCGGGCTTGATAACCTCTCTATTGTTATGTTGGGAGTCGGCCCGTACATCACGGCCTCCATCATTATGCAGCTCTTGACGATGGTATTTCCAAAGCTCAAAGCACTATATCACGAAGAAGGGGAGCTCGGCAGAAAACGGTTTGCGCAATACTCGCGCCTTTTAACGCTTCCGCTCGCGCTAATTTCCAGTTTCGGATTTTTAGTTCTGCTTTCGCGGCAAGGCGTGCTCGGAGACCTGTCTTCTTTTGCAACACTTATAAATATGTCGCTGGTGGTTGCCGGCGCTTTCCTGCTTATGTGGATTGGCGAGCTCGCGACTGAGTTCGGCATCGGAAGCGGCGTATCGCTCATCATTTTTGCGGGCATTGTATCAGGAATCCCGAAAGGAATCACAGCGCTTGCACTCTCTTTTGACCCATCGCAGATTCCGCTCTATGTAGCGTTTCTTGTTGCGGCGCTCGCAGTGATTTACGGTGTCGTGGTGGTGAGTGAGGCGGAACGACCTGTGCCGATAACTTACGCGAAGCGCGTGCGGGGGATGAAGCAATATGGCGGCGTATCTACCTACTTGCCCCTCCGCGTCAATCAGGCGGGTGTGATTCCGATTATCTTTGCGCTCTCCATTCTTTTGTTCCCGCAAATGATTTTGAGTTTTACGGCGAATGTAAGCAATCCGCTTGTGCAGAAAATTGCATCAACGCTTCTCGCCCTTTTCTCAAATGGATGGTTTTATTCCTCTTTGTACTTCCTGCTTGTGCTTGTCTTTACCTATTTTTATACCGCAGTTACCTTTGAGCCGGAATCGGTTGCGACCAATTTGCAAAAAAACGGAGCGTTCGTGCCGGGAGTTCGCCCAGGGCGCGCAACCGCAGAATATCTTTCTAAAATCGTAACGCGCATTACGCTTGTCGGAGCGGTATTCCTCGCGCTTGTTGCCGTGCTCCCTCTCGCGATGCAAGGAGTTACCGGAAACACCAACCTCGCTATCGGCGGCACCGCGCTCCTCATTGTCGTCTCCGTCGTGCTTGATTTGGTAAAGAAAATAGACGCGCAGGTCGCGATGCGAGAGTACTAGAATCTTTCCTCTCGCCCTTTTCCAAAGGGGGAGTACCCGAGCGAAGCGAGGGGGAGGGGGTGATTTTACAGTTCAAATAAACCCCTCCGCCTCGCGGACTCGGCACCTCCCCTTAGGTTAAGGGCAGGAGGTTAATACATAAAATAAAAAAACGCACGGACTTTTGGTCCGTGCGGTGGATAGTTCGCCTTATCGGTTGTGTCCAAATTCCAATGTTTGGTCATTTAGGAGTCGGAGCACTTCCTCATTTTTGCCCGCTTCTGCTGCCACGCGGATTTTCTTGACATGCGCGAAAGCGGCTTCTACATTTTCTCGCACAAGGTTGAATCTGTATCGGAAGTCCTCAACTGTGGCTCCTCCCGCCATCATGAGTCCGATCTTATGTGTGTCCACATGATGTATGGTTGTGAGCAAACATAGTTCCAAGTTACCATTTTCTTTCATAAGCCCTTTCTTTTTTGTTTTGATTTTAAGCCGTCTTTCCAAAGAACGACTGCGTACAAGTTAGCATAATGCACAGATTCTGTCAATGTTTGTGAACGCGCTATTTCGCGTTACTATTCCTATGTATTATTCGTAGCCATTCGCAGATTCGTATTGTTCGTATTGTTCGTATATTCGTATGTTTAACTCACCACAAACCTTTATGTTCATCGGGCGGAGCGGGTGCGGCAAGGGCACGCAGGCGGCGCTTTTGCATGATTATATTAAAAAGCAAGACCAGAAACGGGAGATTTTAATGATTGAGACGGGCGTGAAAATCCGCGCGTTTATCGCGGAGGAAAAAGGATACGCCGCGGAACTCTCGCGCGAGATTTACGACGCCGGCGTGCTACAGCCCGGGTTCCTTACAACATGGACATGGTCGTCGGTTTTGATAAAAGAACTTCGCGAAGACATGAATCTTATGTTTGACGGCACGCCGCGGCGTATTCTTGAAGCGCACTTGCTTGATTCCGCCTTTACCTTTTTTAAGCGCGAAAAGCCGCATCTCATATTCCTCAATGTATCGCGCGAATGGGCGTGCGAGCGGCTTCTCGCGCGCAAACGGATGGACGATGGTAAGAAAGATATTGACGCTCGCCTCGCGTGGTACGACACCGAGGTTGTGCCGGCAATTGAGTTTTACCGCAATAATTCTGATTATCGTTTCCACAACATCAACGGCGAGCAGGAAATTGCAAAAGTACATTTTGATGTTATAAAGTCTTTGTGATTTCCATTAAATCAAAAGAAGAGATAGTGACTTTGCGCGAAGGGGGCAAACGGCTCGCTTCTATTTTGTCGCGTGTGGTGGAGGCGGTGCGCCATGGCGTACCGTCGCTTGAGCTGGATGCGCTCGCGCGACGCCTGATTGCGGAAGGTGGAGATACTCCGTCTTTTCTTAATTATCAGGGAAAGGGCGACAAGAAAAAATTTCCCTCGGCACTGTGCGTGTCGGTGAACGAAGAGGTGGTGCACGGAGTTCCGAGCGCGGAAAAGATTTTACAAGAAGGCGATATTGTCGGTGTTGACCTAGGGCTATTTCATAAAGGATTGTGTACAGACGCGGCAATTACTGTGCCAGTCGGCGAAATAAGCGAAGAGTCACGAAAGCTTTTGGAAGTTACAAAACAAGCGCTCGCGCGCGGCGTTGCCGCCGCGCGAACAGGCGCGACTATTGGCGACATTGGGTACGCCGTGGAATCGTTTGTAAAGTCGCAGAGTAATTTTGGGATCGTGCGCGCTCTTTCGGGGCACGGTGTCGGCTATGCAGTACACGAGGAGCCGTTTGTGCCGAATTATGGAAAGCAGGGCGAAGGTATTAAACTTGAAGCGGGGATGGTGCTTGCGATTGAGCCAATGCTTACGCTCGGCGGCGAGAAAGTCGTGATAAGCCACGACGGATTTGCGTTCCGCACGAAAGATGGTAGCCGTTCCGCGCACTTTGAGCACACAATCGCGATTACCGAAAACGAAGTTGAAGTATTAACAAGGTGTTGATTATATCGCGGATTTTTGCTATACTTTTCTTTATCTATGGAAAATCGTATTTTTACGGCAATATATAAAAAGACGGGCGCGTGGATAAGCGCGTGGATTGAGGAAATTCCAGGTGTGAACACGCAAGGAAAGACGCGAAAAGAAGCGCAGGAGAATCTAAAAGAAGCGCTCTTTTTGACTTTGGTTTCTCGTCGCGAACTTTCTAAATTGCAGCACAAGACGGGGTTGCATCGGCAACTCTTGCAAGTGCGCGTGCCCGCGTAATTGCTATGAAACGGCGGGAACTCATAGCGCACCTTGAAGCAAATGGTTGTCTTTTGCTTCGTGAGGGTTCAAAACATTCAATGTACTTTCATAAAGGAAACCAGACGACATCCAGCGTGCCTCGCCACAACGAAGTTAATAATTTTCTTGCTAAAAAGATATGCAACGACCTCGGTATTGATACATTTGGTATGAAAAAATAACACATGAAAATCCCTCACCCAAAAACAGAACGGACACTAGTGCTCATAAAGCCTGACGGCGTTCAACGCTCGCTTATCGGCGAAATTATCGGGCGCTACGAACGCTCGGGTCTCAAGCTTGCCGGGCTTAAGATGTGCATACCGACCGAGGCGCACATTGAAGAACATTATTCGTTGGACCCCGCGTGGCGGCGCGTGACGGGAGAGAAAACGATAAAGGGCTACGAAAGCAAAGGGCTCACCCCGCCATCGCGCGACCCGCTTGAGATTACCGCGCGCATTCTCGCGAACCTCAAAAAGTATCTTGCGAGCGGTCCTGTCATCGCAATGGCGTGGCAAGGTGCGCACGCGGTTGCTATTGTGCGTAAGCTGACCGGCGGTACCGAACCATTAACATCAGATGTAGGCACGATTCGCGGCGATTTTGTACTTGATTCCTACCAAATGTCGGACACAGACGGCAGGGCAGTGCGCAACCTCGTGCACGCCTCTGGCTCCGTTAAAGAAGCGGAAGCGGAACTTGCACACTGGTTTTCTAAAAAAGAATTGATTGGCTATCGCCTTATTAGCGAGCAGATTTTGTACGATGTGAATCTGGACGGGTTGCTGGAATAACATTGTATTTGTGGTTGTTTTGTGATAGTTTGCAGGGTGGATTGTGAATTGTAACAAAAGGACAAAAATGCAGACAAAAGCGCTTATTTTTGACGCAGACGGAATGGTTGTGCACGGGACGCGATTTAGTATCCGCTTGGAAAAGGAGTTCGGCATCTCAACTGAAATAACAGCTCCTTTTTTCCGAAACGAATTTCAACTATGCTTGATTGGGAAGATAGACCTCAAGGTAGCACTCGTTCCTTATCTGAGACAGTGGAATTGGAAGGGAAGTGTTGATGAATTTCTTCGTGTTTGGTTTGCTGATGAACACACACAAATAGACACACGCTTCGTGTCAATTATTGGACGTATAAGGGAAAAAGGAACACAGGTGCATCTCGCGACCAATAATGAGAAATACCGCATTCACTACCTCGTCGAGACGCGCGGTCTTGGAAAATGGTTTGACGGCATTTTTTCTTCTGCAGACATTGGCGCTAAGAAAACTGATATCGGCTTCTGGAATCATATCTTCGTCCACTACTGCAGATTTTCCAAGAAATCAGTTACTGTCTGGGATGACGATGAGGAAAATCTAAAAGTGGCAGAAGCTTTTGGTTTGTGTACTGAGCACTATAAGAATTTCGATGGTTTTGTTCAGAAAACCAAAATGTTTTTGGAATAGCATGGACTGCGAGCAAGTGCTCGCAGTTTTCTTTTGAATACGCAAGTTTAACGGATTCTAATGGTGTTTTCGGTGGCGACCGTGAATTTTCCGCTCAATTTTTCACCATGTTGTTTGAGCACACTCGCAATTACCGATGTGATATTTCCGTAGTTTTCTTTTTGGAGTCGCAGAAACAACACACCGACATGTTGTTTGGAATCTCTAAAAACCAGCGTACCAAAATCTCGATCAAGCGTGACTATAATTCGTCTTTCTTAGCGCGTTTCAGAACGGAATGATCTGTCGCGCTAGAAGAATTCTCTAGAATACTTACCACATCAAAACCATTCCGGCGAAGATCTTGTGTGGTTCGCACTCCTATATTTTCATCAAGCAAAAGCCGCAACTTTTCCATGATATGTTGTTTTGAGCGGATACACTAGTTCTTCTTCAACGAGCGCCGCGGCATATTCAATAGCGGCCTGAATATCTTCGGTTTGCAGATTCGGATAATTTTCAAGGATTGTTTTCGGTTCCAGTCCTTGCGCCAACTGACGCAAAACAAGCTCCACTGTTATCCGTGTGCCTTTAACGACTGGCTTTCCAAGCATAATGTTTGGGTTTGTTTCAATGCGTTCGTTCATACACACCTAATAGTAGAGGATTATATTATTTTAGTCAAACCGTGCTCTGACAGGCTAATGGCGGATTAAATGCCCCCGCCTCATCTCCGAACAGATTTTGTATGATGTGAATCTGGACGGGTTGCTGGAGTAATTAATTCTTAACAGATACGCCCGGAGGGACTCGAACCCCCAACAAATCGCGTATAAGGCGACTGCTCTACCATTGAGCTACGGGCGTGCATTGAAATCGTAACGCAAAGAAGCAATGGCCGCAATAAGAAACCCCCGCCGCGCAATGCACAGCGCGGCGGGGGCGGAGGAACTTGGCTCATCTAGAGCCGGTCTAGCAAATCTTCGCGAAACGCTTCACGGACGCGATAGTTGAAATGATTGGCGGTCGCTCTTTCTTCCGATGTTCGCATTTGAAGAATGTGTGTGGGAGCGGTCTGCGCAGGTTTTTGTTTGCGTCTTTGCGTATTGCGTTTGTAGATTTTTGGTGTGCGCGCCATAACATCTCGCTTTCTTGAATTAAAAAAACTATTTCCACCTATAATCTTACCGCATGGTGTATTTTTTGCAAGTTAAATCTCTTGTTTCTTTTTCGGCACGATTCCGTTGGCGATAAGGAGCTTTTCAAACTCGTCGCGTTCAATTGTTTCCACCTCAATAAGTTTTTTTGCAATTGTGTCCAGTGCTTTTCTGTGTTTCTTCAAGATGTCGGTGGCGCGCCCTTCCGCCTCCGACATAATGCGCGCGACTTCCGAGTCAACAACAGATCCAACTTTTTCCGAATATTCCCGCGCCGCATACTCTCCGCCAAAAGGCGACAGCCCCGCCGATTCTTCCAGCGCAATCGGCCCTATTTTATCCGACATACCGTAGCGCGTTACCATATCGCGTGCAAGCGCGGTCGCGACTGCGAGGTCGTTTGATGAGCCAGTTGTGAGGTCGTCAAAGAGCATCTTTTCGGCAACGAACCCACCGAGCGATACGGCGATATCGTCCAGAAACTCTTTGCGGGATTGAAGTTTTCTATCTTCAATCGGAAGCTTTAGTGTATATCCCGCAGCGCGCCCGCGTGAGATGATGGACACTTTGTGCACCGGGTCGGCGTGTTCAAGAACTGACGCCGCGAGCGCGTGCCCCGCTTCGTGGTATGCGGTTATCTCTTTTTCTTTCACCGACAAGAGGTGGCTACGGCGTTCGGGGCCGAGCATTACTTTTTCAATTGAGCGAATTAGGTCGTATTGCGTTACAGTGGCGCGGTTTTCGCGCGCGGCGAGAATCGCACTTTCGTTCATAAGAGAATAAAGGTCAGCACCGGAGAAACCTGGTGTGCGCTCGGCAATCACGCGCAAGTTCACATCTTCAAACAAGGGCTTGCCGCGCGCATGGATTTTAAGGATTTCCTCGCGGTCGCCGCGGTCGGGCAAATCCACCACCACGCGCCGGTCAAAGCGCCCCGGGCGCACAAGCGCGGGGTCCAGCACATCTGGACGGTTCGTCGCCGCCATCACAACGAGGCGGTCAGTCGGTTCAAAGCCGTCTAGTTCCACAAGGATTTGATTGAGCGTCTGCTCGCGCTCGTCGTTGCCGCCGCCCATTCCGCCGCCGCGCACGCGCCCAACCGCGTCAATTTCGTCTATAAAAATAATGGACGGCGCTGACTTTTTCGCCATATTAAAGAGGTCGCGCACGCGCGAGGCGCCCACTCCCACAAACATTTCCACAAATTCCGAGCCGGAGATGGAAAAAAATGGGACATTCGCTTCGCCGGCGACCGCGCGCGCGAGAAGCGTCTTACCAGTTCCCGACGCGCCCATTAGGAGCACTCCTTTTGGGATTTGCGCGCCGATGTCTAGAAACTTTTTCGGATTTTTGAGAAAATCAACAATTTCTTTTAATTCCTCTTTCGCTTCTTTCGCGCCCGCAACATCTTTGAACGAAACCTTCTGCTTTTTATCGTGCGGGAAGATTATGCGAGCTTTTGACTGCCCGAACGAAAGCGCCTGCATTCCAGCGCCGCGCACTTGGCGCGACAAAAACCAGATTAGGAAAGCGAGCAGGAGAATAGGTAATAGAAATGGTGCAATATTGCCGAACCAGTACGAAAATCCGCTTGGCCGCTTGACGGTGAGCGTGAGCGCGCCGAGTTTTTGTTCTGGCACGCCGAGCGCCTGCAATGTCTCGGTAACGGACACCCCTGCTTCTTTCTTAGCAAAAATATGCGGCGCATCCGGCTTTGTATCTTTGTAAATCGCTTCAATTTCGTCCTGCCTCGCGATAATTTCTACGACTTTACCGCTCGTAATGTCTGCGGCGAGCGCGGAGAGCGCAATTTCCTCGCGGGTACCATTTTGCTCTGTCAAAAATGAGTACGCGCTGGTGAGCGTGAGGAAGATTAGGAGCGCGACAGCGCCGTGGCGCGCGAGCGACAGCGGAGCCATGTTTTTCGGCTTCTTTTCTTTGTTTTCCATAGCGATTTATTATATCACTCTTTTCCAGTTTGTGCTACTATTGTGCTATGTCCCTCGTGGAAAACAAAAAAGCGCGATTCAATTATGAATTTATGCGCACGCTGGAGGCGGGCATAGAACTTTTCGGTCTTGAAGTGAAGTCGTTACGCCAAAAACAGGGCGCGTTGGACGGCGCGTATGTGATTGCGCGCGGAGGCGAGGCGTTCCTCGTCGGCGCGTACATTCCGCAGTATCAGCCGAAAAATACGCCAAAGGGTTACGACCCAAGGCGCAATCGCAAACTTCTACTCACGAAAAAGGAGATTGCGGAGCTTGCTGGGAACGAACTCAAGAATGGTTTGACAATAATACCTGTGTCAGTGTATAATAAAGGGAGGAAGATTAAGGTGGAAATTACGGTTGCGCGCGGCAAGAAGAAGTATGACAAGCGCGAAACGCTAAAGCGACGCGATGCGGAGCGAGAAATGCAGAGAACCTTGAAAAACCAATAGAAAAACATTTTCGCCACAGGCGAAAAGTGTTTTAGGGGGATGCAAGGCATAGACAAAAGCGTACATCTCGCGTGTGCAAGGTGGAGCTCCAACAACTCCTTAAACGGTTGGAAACCTAACTGCAAAAACAGTTGCTAAAGCAGTCGCTTCTCCATTTTTTGGAGTAAACGATTTTGCTTTCGCTCGCGCTTCGGCGTAAGCGACATTCGCCGTCCAACGCCTCAGCGGACGGACCGAGTGTTGTATCAGGGGCTAGAAATCTTGAGCGTCTCGGCAGGATTTTGAAAATAAGAGAATCGTGTATAAAGTATTTTGTTCGTTTATAGCTTCATACATTAAAAAAACAAAACGGCACTAAACCTTGTAGATTCACGCGCGACGAACTTTTGCACCCGAGTTCAATTCTCGGCATCTCCATTCGTAATAAAAAACGGCTCAACGCGCGCTGAGCCGTTTTTTAATTGTAACTAGAAAAAAAGTTGTCCACACTTTTGCGGGAGATTTTGTTGTGTAATGCGCGCGGACGCGCGATAATAAACATGCCTATGCAATTTTTCTGCGGAGGTCGGCGGAAAAATTGTACGCTTTGAAAGTTTTGTAATATTTTTTCACTCCTATGGCAAAGAAAAGAAAAACGAAGAAGACGGCAAAAAAGAGAAAAACAACAAAGAAGAGAAAAGGTTCTCGCCGCCGCAGGTAAGTCGGTTGCATGCTCTATGTGTTTGCGCGTATGATATCGCTCTATGCGCGCAAATCCGTTTGAGAATGCACTAGTACAACTCGCGCGCGCAGCGCGCGTAAAAAAGTTTTCTCCCGAACTCCTCGCACGCCTCGCACGTCCAGAGCGTGAGATTAATGTTGCGATTCCAGTGCGGATGGACAACGGGAACGCGCGCATCTTTGACGGCTACCGTGTCCAGCATTCTAATCTACGCGGCCCATACAAGGGCGGCATCCGGTATCATCCCGACACCGATATCAACGAAGTGCGCGCGCTCGCGTTTTGGATGACACTCAAGACAGCCGTTGCGAACATTCCGTTCGGTGGTGGGAAGGGCGGCGTTGCCGTTGACCCGAAGACACTTTCCAAAGGTGAATTGGAACGGCTCTCACGCGCGTTTGTGCGCGCGCTCGCGCCAGTACTTGGCGCTCGCGCAGATATTCCAGCGCCGGATGTGAACACCACGCCGGAGATTATGAATTGGATGGAGGACGAGTACGAGAAAATAACCGGCGATAAAACTGGGGCAACATTTACTGGGAAGCCGCTAGGCAGTGGTGGTTCAGAGGGGCGCGGCGCGGCGACCGGGCTCGGCGGGTTTTTCGTCTTTGACGCATTGCGCGAAATTCTCGGTGTGAGAAAAGGCGCGAGCGTCGCGGTGCAGGGTATAGGCAATGTAGGCGCGCACGCGGCGCGTATATTTGAAGAACACGGATACAGAGTCGTTGCACTCTCCGATTCTAAAAGCGGAATTTATAACGAAGACGGGGTTTTTGTTTCCGAAGTGATTGCGCACAAGAAAAAGTACGGGACGCTCTCAGGATTTCCAAACGCACACACTGTCTCAAACGAAAAACTCCTGATGCTTCCGGTTGATGTACTCATTCCAGCCGCGCTTGAGAATCAAATTACCAAGAAAAATGCGCGCACCGTGAAAGCAAAAATAATTTTAGAACTCGCCAACGGTCCGACAACGCCGGAAGCAGACGACATTCTCTTTAAGCGCGGTATCCACGTCGTGCCCGACATTCTTGCAAATGCGGGCGGCGTGACCGTGTCGTATTTTGAGTGGGTGCAAAATCTAAAAAGAGAGCATTGGACGGAAGATTCAGTATTTCGTAAATTGCGGGCGATGCTCGCGCGCGAAGCGCGCGCTATTTTCGCGCGCTCGCGCGCGCTTAAAACCGACTTGCGCCGCGCGGCGTTTGTAGTTGCGTTGGAACGGATAGAAAAATCCTTACGCAATAAAAAGTAAAACCCCGTCGCGCTAAACAACGGGGTGTCTCATGGCGTGGTATCCACGAGAGCAATGAAGCGCTGAAAAGAACGGGTGTTTTGTCGAACAGCGACAAGACCTATATGCACTTATAATACACCAGAACCAAGTTTTCGCAAATGCGGTACAATCAATCTATGATTAAAATTGAGCCGTCATGGGGTAAGGTGCTAGCGGAGGAATTTGAAAAACCGTACTTCAAGAATCTTGCGGAATTCATACGCGGAGAATATCTTTCCGCAAAAGTGTTTCCGCCTCCTCGGTTTATTTTCCGTGCGTTTGAGCTATGTCCGTTTGGAGATACAAAAATTGTCTTGTTGGGGCAGGACCCGTACCATGGCGACGGTCAAGCGCATGGACTATGTTTTTCTGTGCCGGAAAAGGAGGATGTGCCGCCCTCGCTTGCGAATATTTACAAAGAAATTGCAAATGATGTCGGAGGCACGCCGCCTACACACGGCAATTTGGAGGAGTGGGCAAAGCAGGGGGTGCTTCTCTTAAACGCGACGCTTACCGTTCGCGCACACAGTGCCGGTTCGCATCAGGGGAAAGGGTGGGAGGAGTTTACGGACGCGGTCATTAAAAAACTCTCTGCCGAAAAAGAAAATCTCGTCTTTTTGCTCTGGGGCAACTACGCAAAGAAAAAGAGCGGGCTAGTTGATTGGGAAAAGCACCTCGCGCTGGAAGCCGCACACCCGTCGCCATTTTCCGCACACAGCGGCTTTTTCGGATGTAAGCATTTTAGCCAGACGAACGATTATCTCACAAAGCACAGCAAAGAGCCGATAAGGTGGGTGTAATATTGCGGTATTTTTACGATTGTGTTACGATACTTATACCGTAATTTTGAGTAATTTGTGAGCACCATACGAGCAAGAATAAATCATCAGATACGCGCAGCGGAACTTCGGGTTATAGGACCCGAAGGAGAGAATCTCGGCGTGTTGCCGCTTTCCGCGGCTCTAAAAAAAGCCGAGGATTTCGGTAGCGATTTGATTGAGATTTCGCCTGATGCGAATCCGCCAGTCGCGAAGGTGATGGATTACGGGAAGTATCAATACGAGGAGAGCAAGAAACGCAAGTCGGCGCAAGCAAAGAGCAAGGCAGGCGAGGTTAAAAGCGCACAAATTAAAATCGGTACGAGCGAGCACGACCTAGCGCTGAAGGCGAAAAAGACAGGAGAGTGGCTTGGAGAAGGGAATCGCGTGAAGATTGAGCTTTTCCTCGCGGGCAGAGCGAAGTTTCTTGACGAGAAGTTTTTGCGGGAGCGGTTGGAGCGAATATTGAAGATTGTTCCAGTCGCATACAAAATCGCAGACCCGGTCCGCCGAGGTCCTAAAGGACTCACGATTATTATAGAAAAACAATAAGTATATGAGGGTCAATAAAACATTTACAGACAGAATAAGAATTACCAAAAACGGCAAACAAATGTCGCGCGCTAAGGGGCAGGACCATTTTAATGCGAAGGAGTCGGGCAGAAGCCAATTTCGCAAGGGGCGCAGTGTGCGGACGGCATTTAAGAAGAAAACCATTTCAAGATATTTAGCATAATTTTATGAGCCGAGTTAAAAAAGCAACCAATGCGTTGAAGTTTCGCAAAAAGCTTTTGGGGAAGACCAAGGGCTACCGCCACGACCGTTCCAAGAAGGAGCGCGCCGCGTGGGAAGCATATGTGCACGCAGGTAAGTATGCGTTTGCGCACCGCAAAGACAAGAAAAATGATTTCCGCACGCTCTGGAACATACGTCTCAACGCGGCGCTCCGCGTGAACGGCACGACATATAGCAAGTTTATCGGCGCGATGAAAAAGAAAAATATCTTACTCAACCGCAAGATGCTCTCAGAATTGGCGAATGAACACCCTGACTCATTCAAGCGTGTTGTGATGCAGGTGATGTAAAAGTCGCTCGGAATCTTTATCTTGTTACTTTCTAATTCGCGCGAATAAGCACATAAGAAAAAACGGCTCAGCGCGCGTTGAGCCGTTTTTGAGCCCTAGAAATAAGGGGTTTTTGGGCCTGACTTCTATATTAGGGTATGCTACACTATGACCATAAATTAGTAGAAACACTTCGGGAGTTGTATAGAGAGGGCAAACTCGGATTCTAGGATTCAAAAGATCCAAACCCTCGCTGGAAACGGCGAGGGTTTTTGTTTGTTCCAAATCTCCTCCTCAGATGAGGAGGGGAGGAAAGAAAAAGATTATCTTACGTATTCAACTAGCTTCCGCACTGGATTGTAGTCGTATTTGCGGACGCCTCTTTGGCGATGCCGCTGGAATCAACGCACCACGCTTTTGTTTTATCGCGGAGGGGGACGGACACGGCCCACAGTGTCGTTGAGTTGGCGCAGGTCGCAACCGAGCCGCCGCCAGATGCGCTTTGCGCCGCAGTAAGTTGTGCCGCAACGCGCGAGTCCGTAAAGACACTGCCGGCGGTTGTACAACTTGTGCCGGTGTTTGGACCGAAACTTGAATTGTTATCGTCAAAATACAGCGCTGCTTGCGAACGCAAGTTTGATAGGTTTGCCTTTACTGTGACATCCCCACTCTTATCTCGCGCGCCGTTTAGAGAGGCGAGCACGACTGAAGTTAAAATACCGATAATAGCGATGACAACCAGTAACTCAATAAGCGTAAATCCCGTTAGAAGTAAGGAATCTTTGATTCCTGCCGATTTGCTAGAAGCAAATCGGACTTCTAACGGGATAAATCCTTTTTTGTATTGCATAATATTTTCTTTTTTAATAAAAAACGGCCTTTTTTGCATTCGTAAAGTATAACACATCTTGCTTCTAAAAACGCAATCCAGCCCTACTTTTGCAAATAGGGCTGGATACGGTCCGCTGTAAAATATGTTTCCTAACAAAGTTAGGTGGGTGCCCGCACGCGCACCGCGAACGATGAGCAGATGTTGAGCTCCCTGTATGTATGTTATAGAGTTTATATTTCGCAAACGGACCTACCTATATTTTACCGCGCACGCGCTGTTCCGCAAGTGCAAAATTCACATAAGTGATTTAAAAATCTCCGAGAGCGAGCGCGCCCAACGCTCGCTAGTGAAATGAACGAGAACATATACCTGTGCTGTGTTGCCGAGTTGGTTTCCGAACTGTTTATCGCGCAAAAGCCGTTCTATTGCCGCGCGGAGCGCGGCTGGGTTTTCTGGTTGGACTAGGAGTCCTGTCTTTTCATTTTCTATATAATCGCGCACGACGGGCTTGTCTGTTGCGATAACGGCCTTGCACGCCGCCATCGGTTCAAGGTAGCCGTATTGACCCGATGTCTCCGAACCTATTGAGTTGTTGGTGGATTTGAGAGGAGTAACCACAAAGAGCGCGTTGTGGTATAGCGCGGGCATTTCTTCGTATGGCACATTAAAACGCACTTCAACATTTGGTGGAACGATAAGTCCTGCAATTGCCTCGGTTTTTGTGGCGACAATAACCTTAACTGGCAGGTCGCGCACAGCGTCAAAGAGCGTTTTATAATCGCGCCCTAAGTCGCGGCCAACGGATAGGATGTAGTCGCTCTGGAATACTCGGTCAGTTCCCCGCGCTCCAACGAACTTTCTCGCATCAATTCCAATCGGCACGAATTTAATTTTCTCTGATGCAATACCAGCTTCAATAAGCGGCGGCATCTGCGTGCGCGCGGTGCACACAATCACATCCAAACCCTCAATCGCCTTTTTGTTAAACCAATGCAAAACGCCGCGCGGATGACGACGAAGCGCGTTTGCGAGGTATGTGTTGTAAATAACGAATCGCGGGTTTTTCCAGTGTAAGATTTTTTTTGCGATAAAAACGAGCGGAAGCCCCGCGCATATAAACACAATGTCATATTTTTTTATGGCGAAAATATACGGCAGATGCACGAGGTTGAAGGAAATTCGGCGCAGAAACTCCGGCAAACGCCACTCAATGAATTTTGCGTCTATGCCGAATCTTTCCATATAGTTTAAACCCAGGAGCTGTGTATCTGGCACTTCTCCGCGTTCCCATTTTTCATAAAATGCTTTGCGCGAGCCGGCGTATAGATAAAGCACTCTCATATGTTGTATAGTATACAACGCTATGAAAGCACTTTTGTTAAAGGCGGCACATGCATTTGGCTTGACTGATAAGCTTGTGCGGCGGCGCATTGACGCGTTTTTGCAAAAGCATGCGACAAGCGGGCGAACTCTGGATGTCGGCGGCGGGAGCGGACCGTACAAAAAGTATTTTCCAAACCGCGTATGCATTGACGCGGAAGCCGGAGATGGGGTGGATGTCGTCGGCGACGCGCACGATTTGTCTCGTTTTCGCGATGGCGAGTTTGATTGTGTCTTGTGTACAGAGGTACTTGAACACTTGCATACCCCACAGAAAGCGATTGATGAAATGCGCCGCGCGCTTCGCCTTGGAGGGACGCTTATTTTGACCACGCGCTTCATTTTCCCCCTCCACAACATTCCCGGTGATTACTTTCGTTTTACACGCTATGGCCTTGCACACCTTTTGCGCGGGTGGAAGAGCGTAGAGATTGCGGAGGAGGGAACAACCATTGAGGCGCTCGCGGTTCTCTGCGAACGCATTGGGTTTCAGACGGAAACCTTGTGGACAAAACTGCTTTCTGTTGACTGGTTTATTTTGTCAAAAATTATCCGCCCGCTTTCATTTCTTATTACGAAAGAATACGGAGATGTAACGCGCAAAAGCAAAACGAGAAATATATTAACGAGCGGCTACTATATAGTTGCGAAAAGGTAATGAAACAATTTTTCTTCGGACTCCCTATACTCGTGCGCTACTTGATTGCTGGAGGAACTTCTACGGCAGTTGACCTAGGAATTCTCTATGTACTCACCGAATTTGCAGGATGGTGGTACATTTCGTCAGCAATCGTTGCGTTTATAGTAGCGTTCGCGGTTAGTTTTGTATTACAAAAGTTTTATACATTCAACAATCGCGATACATCAAGAAAGACGGTCGCTACGCAGGGCGCATTTTATTTTACACTCGCGCTTACTAATCTTGGAATCAACACGATTTTAATGTACGCACTCGTGGAATGGGCGGGCGTGTGGTATTTCCTCGCACAAATAATCTCCGCCGCGGCGATTGCCGTTGAAAGTTTTTTCATATATAGATTTGTGATTTTCCATCCGAAAGCGGTTCTCGCGGAACGAATGACGCGCCTCGTTTCGGTGTTGTTGCGGCATCGCGCGGCGTTTGTGGTCGCGGTCGCTGTGTCTCTTTTGTACGGAATGCATCATTTTTTAATGCCCCGATTTATGCCGGAAGGGCTAGAATACAAGCCAGTTACCTACGAATCAGACCCTGATGCAGGCGGCTATTACGGTCCTCGCGCGAACGCGTTTTTCTCGCGCAACGAAATTACAACCCCATCTTTTTTACCAATCGCGAATCCGCTCATTATGGGAGGACTTGGAAAAATGTTGGGGAATATGGAACATGCGTACATTGTTTCCGACTTCATGTTTCCGCCGCTTATTTTTCTAACCGTGTATGCGCTTGCGCGCGAACTTTTGCGTAGAAAAACCGCTTCACTGGTACTCTCTTCTGTATTTATTGTTTCTCCGTACGCCGTGCTCTATGTTCCTCCTATAAGTGGTTATGCTTTTAAAGAATTTGTTGCACAGTGGTTTCCTTTTTTCTCCGACCCATCCTTGCTATATTTTTCTAGTTTTGAATATCCAAAAATTACCTTTTTGTTTTATGTTGGTGCTTTGTTTTTTATTTTCCGCGCGCTTGCGCGTGGTGGAAGAAAAAATGTATTGCTTGCGGGTCTTTTCTTTGGCTCGCTGTTCTATACTTATTTGTACGATTGGGCATATATAGTTGTCTCGCTTTTCATTATGCTGGCGTGGTTTGCTGTTCGTCGGGAATGGGTTCCAGTTAAATCATGCGCTGGTATTTTTGGTATTGGCGCACTTCTTTCTATTCCGTATTGGCTCAATTTTACCGCCGTGCGCCGACTGCCGCAGTATGGCGACATTATGTTCCGCATCGGCGGGATTGAAGTCGGCAGGCATTTTCGTTTTTCGTCCGTTTGGAAGACCTATGCGCGGCATATTGTGTGGATTGCGGCGCTTGCGGCAACCTCATTGAAGCGCGCTCCGCGCTCTGTAATTTTTCTAACATCGCTTCTTGCGGCATATTTTGTTGTGGTGAATGTACAAGTGGTTTTAGGTTTTTCGCCTCAGCCCGACCATTGGTACCGCGAGACATTTTTACCGATAACGCTTGCTTTTGGCGTGCTCTTGGTGTGGCTGTGGGACAGGTATATTGCCACACACATTCCGATAAAAAAAGTGCGTGCTCTTTTCTTTGTTTTTATCGTCTTATTTTTTGCGCAAGCGTTTTACGGGCAGTATCTTCTGAGCCGCGGGGATGTTGGGCGATGGGGTATTGAAAAACGCTACGCAAACGCATACGATTGGCTCAATGCAAATACAGACGCAGGAACAACGGTTTGGAGCATCAGTAGAGAAACGAGCCGAGACATTATTCTGTTTTCCAGTAATACGGTTTTTCTTCGGAGCGGAGGCACAACACTTGCGTCAAACGAAGAGTTGTGGGAGCGGCTATTTGTCCTTGCGGCTCGGTGGGAACTGTCTCCAGAACAACTTAGTGTGTTTGCGCATGAAAATACACCGTTCATTTTTCATGATTACTATCGTTCAAGAGAAATGGACAATTATTTTAAGACGGCGCCAACTCGCTCAATCCCGAATGAAGAGCTCACGCGCCGCGTGAATGCGTATGCAGTTCTGCGATCTCGCCTTGCATCTCCGTCATTTTCCTTACAGTATCTTTTTGTCGGACCGCGCGAAGAAAAAATCGCTCCAACACCTCATGCGTTCAAAACAATGCCGCTTGTCTATGAAGCGGAAGGCGTGCAAATATACAGATTTAATTATGGAAACAAAGAATAATACCCGTATTTCAATTATTGTTCCTCTATACAACGAAGAGCGCCGTTTGCGTCATACTTTTGCAGCGCTTGAACGGTTCTGTGTTTCTCTGAGTTCTTCTGTGTTTGAAGTTGTGTTTGTTGATGATGGAAGCACAGACCGAAGCGTAAAACTCGTCCGCGTTTTCATAGCGCGGTTTCCTCACGCTCGGCTCGTCGGGCACACCCTCAATAGGGGAAAGGGGGCGGCGGTGCGAACTGGAATGCTCGCGGCGCGCGGTAAATGGCGGCTGTTTCTTGACGCTGATATGGCTACCGACCTCGCCGAATTCACAAAGTTTGTGCCATTTCTCAATGCGGGTGCGCAAGTTTGTATCGGAAGCCGACGTATGATAGGGGCGGAGGTGTTGGTGCGTCAGCCAAGGTTGCGCGAAGCGATGGGTGGCGCGTATACAGCACTCGCCAATTTTTTCACCGGCGCTTTGGTATCTGATTTTACCTGCGGGTTCAAGTGTTTTTCTGCGGAAGCGGCGGTGGAGATTTTCTCTCGCTCGGTGATTGCGCGCTGGAGTTATGATGCGGAGATACTTTTTTTAGCACATCGTCTTGGATATACGATTCATGAAGTTCCTGTGGTGTGGAAGAACGATGGTGCGACGCGCGTACGGCTGTGGAAAGACACTCCGCGCGCCTTTTTTGATTTATTTTATATTCGTGCACGCTCTCTTTTGGGATGGTATCGCTCTATGCAACAACAGTAGGACGATGTGCAAAGAGCAGTCCGCGCAGTTTGTTTTCAGGAATTATGCGTACTTCAAAGCCGGATTGTTTTAGTTTTTCAATAATGCGCGAGAGTTTGTGTATTTGCGTATTCAATCCAAAGTACGGAGGAAGATGGTATTCCATAGCGATTTTGTTGATGTGTGTAAATGTTTCAAGTGGTGCCGCTTCTGTGATTTCATATTCGGCGCCCTCGCAGTCCATTTTAAGAAAATCGCATTGCGCGATATTTTGTTGTCTCAATAATTCAGCAATGGAGAGCGCGGGAACAGAAACCGAATGTCCTGCGCCGTACAAGCCGTTTCGCGCCGCATTACGCGCGTCTAAAAAGAGTTCTCGCACGCCGTCGTCTCCAGCAATACAGATTTGCAATGCGGTAATGTTGTGCATATTGTTGCACGCGATGTTTTTGGATAGCATGCGATAATTTTCCGGTGACGGCTCGCATGCAACAACACGCGCTCCGCGCGCGTGCGCCAAAAGCGCAAATGAGCCGATGTGTGCGCCTATATCAACAACCACATCCCCGTTTTGTATCGCATATCCGTCAGGTTCATATTGGCGTTCTGTGATGCAGGTAAACGCCATATGGCTATCAATGATTTTACTTATATACGAATGGGCGCGTACGCTGATGTGCGGTGCGCCGTTCTCTTGGTATGGAGATCCTCTTTTTGAGAACCAAAAGTTAAACCATGGTAAGAATGGCCAGCGGACAAATGATGCATAAAAAAAGTCAGTCACTGTGGCGACTGAAATCCATTTTCTGTATAGCGATTGGCGGAATGTCTCCATAGGAGCGATTGTTGTATGCTATGTAGATTACGAGTTTCCAACCACTCGTGCAACCTCTATGCGGCTTCTCTTTATCACACAAGCGATTGACGAGCGCGACTCTGTACTGGGTTTCGTGTGCGGGTGGCTCAGCGCGTTTGCGGTAGAGTTTACGCATATATCCGTAGTGTGTTTACGGAAGGGCGGATATGATTTACCGAAGAATGTGGAGGTATATTCACTTGGGAAAGAGCGCGGCGCACACAGATTTCAGTACGTTTTTCGTTTTTTGCGATATATCTGGCGCAAACACTCCGAATATGATGCGGTTTTTGTGCATATGAACCCCGAGTATGTACTCCTTGGATGGCTTATGTGGAAAATACAAGGAAAAAGAGTTGCACTTTGGTACAATCATCAGGCGGGTGGAATCCGTATTCGCCTCGCCGCCCTTTTTTCTGATGTACTTTTTCACACCTCGCCGTTTGCCTATACGGCGCGATATAGAAAAGCGGTGCGTATGTCCGCAGGTATTGATACAGTACTTTTCCACAAAACGAATACGCAGAGGCAAAAGAACTCAATTGTTTTTGTTGGGAGAATCGCACCAATTAAGAGATTGGAAATATTGCTTAACGCGGCGCTTCAGCTCCACAACGAAGGTTCTGATTTCTTTTTGTCGGTGTATGGCGAAAGCGCGCTGTCTGACCGCGCATACGAAAAAAAAATGCGGAAAATCGGAGCGCAGCTTGAATCGGTTGGGAGAATTCGCTTTTGCGGCTCCGTGAGACATTCCGAACTGCCGTATGTTTTCTCGGCAAACGAACTCGCCGTCAATCTCAGTCCTGCCGGTCTCTTTGACAAAACCGTGCTTGAGGCGGCGGCGTGCGAATGTATTCCGCTCGTATCAAGTCCCGCTTTTAAGAATTTTCTTCCTGACTCGCTTTTCTGCAAAGAAAGTGATTCGTTAGATTTACTGCGCAAAATTAAGATGCTTTTATCTCTGTCAACAGAAGAAAAAAAGGCGCTTGGCGAGGCGCTTCGAGAAAAGGTGGTGCAGGAGCATGGGTTATCTGTCCTCGCACACTCACTCCCACTTCTCCTCTCCAATGACTAATCTGCGAAACATATTGTTTGCAATTTTAATTCTCGCGTTCGCGCTGCGTGTTGCCGGGGTGGGGCACGGCTTGCCGCTTCTTGTTGTGGACGACGAACCGCCTTTCGTATTTTCCGCGCTCAAAATGCTGGAACTTAAAACTCTCGTATTACACGGAGAAAATTTTAAAGATATCCTATATTATCCGCCGTATTTGGCGTACGCACTCCTGCCTTTTTTTGCGGTTCTCGCAGGTCTTTTGTTTTTCAGATTTGGTTCTCTTGAACTTCTTAAAACATATGTTGCAGCCGACCCGTCTCTTTTTTTTCTAACAGCGCGGATTGTCACCGCCGCTCTAGGTGTTCTGTCTGTGTACCTCATATATCGTTTTGCGCGAAATATATGGAAAACGGAAGCCCCCGCTTTGTGGGCGGCATTCTTTACAGCAACTAGTTTACTTGCTATTTCGCTCTCTTCTGTGGCGCGGCATTGGACGGCGGTGCTTTTTCTTTTTTCGCTCGTGTTATTTTTCCTATCACACACAGCATGGACGGCGCGGAAACGATATGCATTGTCTTTATTTGTTGCCGGCACGAGCTTTGGCGTGGTGGGTGATTTTACTATTTCCTTACTCGCGCTTATTGCTCTTTGGTTTTTCTTCTGTGAATGCGATGAATCGCGGTGGAAGTTGCTAAAGAAGTATTGGCTCCCCAGCGCAATAGTGCTCGGATTTTTTTATAAGTTGCCGCTCTGGCTCTACCCCATCGGCATGGGTTTCAAGGCAGAGACCATTCTCAAGGCTCCATATGTGGTAGATGTTCTGATAGCACCTTTTGCATTTGGGTATAGCTTTTTTGTTTCAGAGCCGATATTCGCACTTGCCGTTTTTGCAGGAATGTGGATTGCATTAAGAAATTACAAACGGTTTTTCTGCTTGAGCGCATGTTTTGCGTACTTATATGCGCTGCTGTTTCTCATTTTTTTCCGTTATGAGGCGCGATTTTTCTTGCCGCTTATTCCGCTCTTTTCCGCGCTTGCCGGGCTAGCATTTTCGCGCATACGGATGCGTGTCAGCATTCCCGCCGCCCTTCTGATTATTTTCTTGTCTGCGCGCCTCGCGCTGCTCGCTTGGGGAGGAGATACGCGCGAACTTGCCCGCGCGTGGGTTGATGGGCATATTCCGGAAAAAAGCCGCATCGCAACATACGGCAAAGGACTCCGGCTTCCAAAGACCAAGGAGGCGTTTGCGGAACAGGCGGTATTGGACGCGTCATCACTTCGGAGCGCAGACCGTGCGGATGAATCTTTGTCGGAAAGCACTCGCTCCGCGCGACGCTACCACGCGCTTAATTTATATGCGCTCCAAAACGATAAGTTGTGGTCTGGTATCACTGAATACCTGGCGCGCAATGACTATCAATTTCTCGCGGTTTCAGAAGATGGTGGTGATGACTCGCGCGTAATGGAACTAAAAAAGACGGGCGACGCCGGTGCGCTTATACAAGTATTTTCTGGAAGTTATACAGATGGGGTGCGCTATACCGACGCGGATTTCAAAGGGGGATTTCCGGCACTCTTTCGCATCCGCGCGCTTGGTCCTGATATGATACTCTATATGTTTAAATAAATGAAAATCACCATTATTATTCCAACATATAATGAGATAGATACGATTGGCGCGCTTATTGATAAGCTTTTGCTGGTTTGTGCGGAAATGCCGCAACATATATTCTCTATTCTCGTGGTAGACAGCAATTCACAAGACGGTACGGCATCTCTGGTGGAAGAAAAAGCGCGCAAGCATGGAACAGTGCATCTTCTAAAGCAAAACGAGAGACGCGGGCTCGGTTCCGCATATGTACTTGGAATGCAGTACGCTGCCCGCCGCCTCGCCGCGGACGCCTTTATTGAATGCGATGCTGATTTCCAGCACGACCCGCGAGACATCAAACGGCTCATTACTGAATTTGATAATGGGTACGATTATGTCATCGGTTCGCGATATGTTCCTGGAGGTAGCGTGCCGCATGAGTGGAAATGGTACAGGAAAATCATAAGCCGTTGGAGCAATGTGTTTATCAGATTGATTTTGCACATTCCGATCGCCGATGCAACTTCCGGGCTGAAGCTTACGCGCGTACAGACATTTTCCGAGCGCCTGCCGCTTGAAGAAAGAAAACTCTATTCGCGATTTCATGCTTATAAAATCCATCTCTTGTATTGCATGTTCGCATACGGCGCAAAAATAAAAGAAGTTCCGATTACATTTCATGAACGCGGCAATGGGGCATCAAAATTGCGAACGATAAAAGATATTGCGGAATCGCTCAAAGTCGTATTCCTTCTGCGATTAAAAGGCGTATGAAAATCTACTACATTGCCAACGCTCGCATGCCGACCGAGAAGGCGCACGGTATTCAGATTGCGAAAATGAGCGAAGCGCTCCGCGCGGCAGGCGCTGATGTGACACTTGTTGTCCCTCGGCGCGGAAGTGGCGGCTCGCTCAAAAATGTTTATAATCTTGCGGCTGATATTCCTGTGGTGCGCATACCAGTTATACCGTACGCGCAAAGTTTTCTTATTGGTTCTGCATCGTTTATGTTTTCCGTGTTTTTCTTTCTTCTTGTGAAAAAAATGATTGGTAAGAAATTTCTTGTCTACACGATAGATATGGACCAATTTTCTTTTTCGTTCATTCCGTTTCTGGGTGTGCCGTATTTTGTAGAGATTCACGACGCGAAACGGCGCGGTGCGCTTTTCAATTTTCTTTTTAAGCACGCGATGGGCGTCTTGACGATTAATCACATCATTAAGAATAAATTATGCGCGAGGTTTGGTCTTTCGGAAGAAAAGGTCTTGGTTGCTCCGAACGGCATTTCCTATGAGTTCTTTAATGCAGTAAGTATAACGTGCGAACAGGCGCGCGTCGCGCTTGGTCTGCCGCAGGAAAGTCGCATCGCATTATATGCAGGACAATTTTACGCATGGAAAGGACTTGAGATTTTTGCTGAAGCGGCGCGGCGCGCGCCAAATGTTTTGTTTTATCTTGCGGGTGGCACGCGCGAATCATTTGAAAAAGTAACAGGCATTCGCGCTCTTCAGGAGAATATCTTATTTGGCGGTATTCGCCCATACAAAGAGATGCCGCTTTTGATGCGCGCGGCAGACGCTCTTATCGTGCTTGGTACAAAACGCGACGAGTATTCATACTTCCACACCTCTCCTATGAAATTGTTTGAGTATCTACCGATAGGAAGGCCGATTGTTGCATCGCGCACGCCCGCGATCGCTGATATGGTTTCCGAAAAAGAAGTATTTTTTTACGAACCGGATAACGCGGAAAATATGGCGCACGCTATAGTGGAGGCAATTCGCAATAAAACAGTTGCGGCAACAAAGGTCGCATCGGCGCGCGCGCTTGCCGAAAGATATACCTGGGAAACCCGCGCCGAATCCGTTCTTGCGAAAATGATTTCACGCAGGTAGTATTTATTTATGCTTAAATCAATTGGCTTGAAAAGCAGTTCTGCATTAAAAGGGGGGACTGCTTTGCGCTTTGTTACTGATATTTCAAAACGGCATTTTCGCGGTTCTTCCGAGATTGAGCTTCTGGATGTGGGATGCGGCGCAGGACATTTCTTGAGATCATTGCCGCCAATCTTTCGCGGTACGGGCGTTGATTACAATGGACTCGCGGCGCAGTCGGTTAATATTTCGTATGAGCGGCTTCCATTTCCCGATTCCTCGTTTGACATAGCAACCGCGTGGCAGGTATTGGAGCATTTAGAGAATCCATTTTTTGCTGGACGCGAAATACACCGCGTGCTTCGTCCCGAAGGAATCTTTATCTTTTCGGTGCCGAACATCAAACATATACGCACGCGCATGCATTTCTTTCTTTCTGGCGGCATTTTGCGCTGGAACAAACGCAATGACCATCTATTTGTTCCGCTTGAAGCGGTGCTCAAAAAGAGATTGTTTCAAGGATTTTGTATGATAAATAGGGTATATGCTGATGGACCTGCGATTTTGCCGGCACATTTTCTTTTTGCAAAAAATGAATATTGGGTGCTCCAAAAAGATTAAAAAACAATGAAAGCTTTTTTATTGAAAATTGCCGATAAGATTGGTCTGACCGACAAACTTGTGCGGCGGCGTATAGACGCGTTTCTGCAAAAACACGCGACTTGTGAACGAACACTGTTCTTTGCGAACGCATTGGGTTTCAGACAGAAACATTATGGACAAAACTGCTTTCTGTTGATTGGCTTATTTTGTCAAAAATTATTCGCTCACTTTCCTTTCTTATTACGAAAGAGTACTGCGATGTAACGCGTAAAAGCGAAACGCACAATATTTTAACGAGTAGGTATTTCGTTACGGCGAGAAAGTGATATGAGTTCGTCCGCAACGCGCGCGACCATCTCTACTGTAATGTCGTCGCTTTGGCGGCGGGCTTCTAGTTCGTTATACACGGTGTTGTCAATGATGCCGAGCGCGGGTTTCTCGCGCGGCGCGGCAACGGTGCGGTGGAGCTCACCTTGCGGCGGTTGAATGTTCTCATACATCGGTCCAACAATGTCAATCGTTGGCGTACTGAATGCCTCGGCAATATACACAGGTCCCGTGTCTGCGCTTATGAAGAGCGAAAGCGAGGCGATAAGCGCTTTTAATTCTTCAATAGAAAGGAGATTATACAAGTTAACTGCGCGTGTTGAAGGAGAAATCTGCGTGAACATTGTTTCAACATCGGCGTGGTCCTTGCCGCTTCCAAGTACGAGAATTTTCGCGTTGTGTTTTTGCGCGAGTTCATCGGCAAGTCCTGCAAATTTTTCAGGTGCCCAACATTTTATGGGGTCGCCGCCGACTCCAGGGAGTATACCGACAATTAAATCTCTTTTTGCATCTAGATTTTCTTTTTGTAGAAGCGCTTGTACGCTTTTCACCGCTTCCTCCGAATAGGCAAGTTCTTTGCGCGTGTTGCTCGTATGGATGCCGAGCGGTTCAAGGAGCCGCAAATATTCGCGCGGCACATAGCGTTCGTTATAGTGTGGTACAACAATAACGGCTCGAAGAAGTTTTTTGTAGGTGCGTGTTTCGTATGGAGAATATCCGCCAACAATTTTAGGCGCGGCAATTGATTTAACGCCGGCAACGATAAGGAGTGCTAGGCCATAGAGCGACGGAAGAGGAAGAATTCCGAAATCTGCGCGCTCGCGCGCTAGGACGCGCGCGGCGCGCCAGAAGCTTTTTTCAATAACAATATAGTGGTCCACTTGAGGATGTCCATAGAGCAGTTTTTGATTGACCGCATCACCAACGACCACCAACCGCGAATGAGGATAGGTATTTTTAATGGCGCGGAAAAGAGGGGTTGTGCAGACCATATCGCCGAGTTTAGCACCCTGCACGATAGCAATCGTCCGTGGGTTTTGAGGCGCGCGTCCGCGCGCGCCGCGCAAGGCAATATGCGCGTACGCCGCAACAAAAAGCCATAGATTATACAGCTGATGCGATAACGCTTTCATGCTTGATAATAATGATTTTATACGGTACTATAACATTCTTAACGGGCGTTTTGTTTTTATAGTATGTGTGAGCAAATTATCGTATTGGGCGCAGACCACAATGGAGTCGCATTAAAATCAGAAGTCAAAAAACTTCTGAACGACTCCGGTTTTTATTGTATTGATATCGGTTCGCACACTGACAGTGAGAAGGTTGATTATACAGATTATGCGCATACGCTCGGGTTCATCGTGCACAATGGGGACGCGGCGCGTGGCGTGCTTATATGCGGTACCGGAGTTGGTATGTCCATTGCCGTGAATCGCTTTCAGAATGTGCGCGCCGCGCTCGCGCACAGCGTTCTCGTCGCGCAAAAAACAAGAGAACATAATGATGCGAATGTGTTGTGCCTTGGCGCGTGGGTTGCAACACCGTTTGGCGAAGGGAGACATGTGCGGCGGGTGGAAAAAACAAAAACGCACTCGCGCGAGAAAATTGTTTTCACGAACGGCATTTTTGATATTTTACACAAAGGGCACATTGAACTCTTTAAGTTTGCGAAATCTCTCGGCGGGCGGCTAGTGGTCGGCATCAATTCCGACCGTGCGACGAAGTTGCTCAAAGGAAAAAACCGACCAATCAATTCCGCGCCGGAAAGAAAAGCGACGCTTGAAAACATACAATACATTGACCAAGTCGTTATTTTTGACGACACAAAAACAGTAGACATTATCAGTGATATTAAACCGCATATTGTCGTCAAAGGCGGCGAATGGACTGCAGAAGAAGTTCGTACGCGCGACAGGATTCCGAAAAATATAGAAGTGAAAGTGTGTCCGCTCGTTATGCAAGCATCGGGAATTAAATACTCTTCA
>MHSA01000002.1 GCA_001821135.1 Candidatus Taylorbacteria bacterium RIFCSPLOWO2_01_FULL_48_100
AGAAAATCCTTCTTTCTCGGTTTTTTTGAAATCGTATCCAAACGCTAAAACAATAATCGTACATCCAGAGGATTTACTGTAAGAATTACTCAAGGTCCGTAGAAGCCAGGCTTCCACTGTGGAAGTCTGGCTTCTACAAGACACTTAACGGAGTGAGCAGTAAGGGCTATACTAAAGCCATGAAAAAAATAAAAGTTGCGATAAACGGATTTGGGCGAATTGGCAGAGCGTTTGCGCGCGCAGTGGCTGCGCGCGCAGATATTGAAATCGTTGCGGTGAACGATTTGGCGGACAAGGAGAATCTGGAATATCTCTTGCGTTATGATTCTGTGTATAGGACCGACAGAACTTTTAAACCGAATTGGACTTACTTCTCCGAAAAAGACCCCGCTAAACTGCCGTGGAAGGAGTTGGATATTGATGTCGTGGTTGAATCCACCGGTTTTTTCGCGAGCGCGGAAAAAGCGCAGACGCATCTTGACGCGGGAGCAAAGCGAGTTGTTATAACCGCACCGATAACTGACGGAGAGACGGTGTTGGTTGGGATAAATGAAGACAGATTTAAAAATACAAAGATTTCATCAAACGCATCCTGTACTACCAATGCCGCAAGCCCGATTATCGCAATTCTCGGAGAAACAATCGGAGTTGAAAAAGCGCTCCTTAACACGGTACACGCCTACACCGCTACCCAATCGCTTGTAGATTCTCCTGCCGGTAAAAAAGGAATGAGAGACGGGCGCGCGGCGGCGGTAAATATCATTCCGTCATCCACGGGTGCGGCGATTGCTGTGACGAAAGCATACTCAAGTCTGGAAGGGAAGTTTGACGGCATTTCGCTCCGCGTCCCCGTTATCTGCGGTTCCATCGCCGATATCACTTTTATCGCGAAGCGCGATACCACCGCGGAAGAAGTGAATGACATTTTACGCAAAGCCGCAACAGAAAAACGCTGGCAGGGGATTTTCTCGGCAAGTGATGACGAACTTGTCTCTTCAGACATCATAGGCCGTCTCGAAGGTGCGATTGCGGAACTCTCTATGACCCGCGTGGTCGGCGGCAATCTGGTAAAGGTGCTGGCGTGGTACGACAATGAATCGGGGTATGCAAATACGCTTGTGAGACATGTAGTTGAAGCAGGCAAACATCTATGAAAATTTTCTTCGCCGGCGACCACGCCGGATTTGAACTGAAAAAAGACCTGATGGAGTATGTGAAGAGTCTCGGGTACGAGGTGGAAGACCTAGGGCCATTTTCGTATAATGCGGGAGATGATTATCCGGATTATGTCACGCCGCTTGCGAATAGAGTGGTGGAAACAGGATTTGGTATTATAATCGGCGGCTCTGGACAGGGCGAAGCAATGTGTGCAAATCGCGTTAAGAGTGTACGCGCCGCGGTATATTACAGTGGAGATATTGATGTTGTGAAGAAAGCGCGCGAACATAACGATGCGAATATACTTTCTCTCGGCGCACGGTTTGTAAGCAAAGAAGATGCAAAAGCCGCTGTGAAGTTTTTTCTTGAGACGCCGTTTTCGGGCGATGAAAGACATATCAGGCGAATTAAAGAGATTGATTTTGTATGATTGAAATAATTCCGGCGATTTTGGCGCGCGATGAGCGAGAGCTATCCGAGAAACTTGCGGCACTGCCGCGCGCTGCGGAGGCGGTGCATATTGATTTTACTGACTCTTCAATCTCCCCCTCAGTTGAGGGGGAGTACCCGAAGGGGGAGGGGGTGTTGTTTGAAGCCCATCTTATGATTCCACATCCGCAGGAATATATCGCGGAGTTAGTTAAGAGAGAATTTTCGCGGATTTTGATACAAATTGAGTCAGTATCTCCAGAGGTGTTCGCCGAGATTATTCATGAGTGGCGCGGAAGCGTTGAAATTGCGCCATCTCTTGAAATAGAAACGCCGCTTGAAGCGATTGATTCTTTCGCGCACGAGATTCAGCCGGTACAACTAATGGGTATTGCGGAAATCGGCGCGCAAGGGCGGCCATTTGACCCTCGGGTAATCCCTCGTGTTACAGCATTGCATGCGAAGTATCCACATCTTACAATATCTGTTGACGGAGGAGTCAATAAAGAAAATGCGGAGCGGCTTGTTGCGGCGGGCGCGATGCGGCTTGTTGTCGGTTCTGCGATATCTGAGTTTTTCAGAAAAACCACCCCTCCGCCTCGCGGACTTGGCACCTCCCCTTGGGTTAAGGGCAGGATAAAGAAAGAAAAACCCTCTCGCCCTTTTCATAAGGGGGAGAGGGTAGGGTGAGGGGGTGTAAAATCCTATGGATGAAAAAAAGATAAAACTATTGGAAGAGAAAGCGAATTCTATCCGCATTTCTATTATAGAAGCACTTGTTGAAGCGAGGAGCGGGCACACCGCCGGACCTCTCGGTATGGCGGATATTTTCGCGTACCTCTATTTCAACGAGCTTCGGCATAACCCCAAAAATCCCGACTGGTCCGAGCGCGACCGACTCGTCCTTTCCAACGGCCATATTTGTCCAGTGCTATACGCGGCTATGGCGCACGCGGGGTATTTTGGGAAAAATGGCGTGGAAGAATACAAAAAATCCTTACGCAAATTCAACTCGCCGTTTCAAGGCCACCCGCATCGCGCGTTTATGTCTGCGTTAGAAACTTCCTCGGGTCCGCTCGGAAGCGGTCTTTCGCAGGCAACAGGCATGGCTTTGGCCGATCGAATAGATTTAGGCCGCTCGTGGAAGCGCTGGATTTATTGCCTGATGAGCGACGGCGAAATGGATTGCGGCAACACATGGGAAGGGGTAATGCTTGCTGGAAAAGAAAAGCTCGGCAACCTCATCGCGATTATTGACCGCAATAATATCCAGATAGACGGCTTCACCGAAGACATTATACCGCTCGAACCACTTTCCGATAAGTGGCAGGCATTCAACTGGCATGTGATTGAAGTGAATGGGCATAACTTCGCCGACATCCACCGCGCTATCGGCGAAGCAAAAGCCGAGTTTGATAAACCAAGTGTCCTTATCGCCAACACCATTCCCGGCAAAGGCGTTCCTGATTTTGAACGAAAGTTTGAGTGGCACGGCAAACCGCCGAATAAGGAGGAAGGCGCGATGGCTCTTAAAATATTACGCAAGATATGTTAAATCCACAAGCAAAATTAAACAGCAAGTTGTTTGATGCCGACATTGAACAAGCGCCGATTCGCAAAGGATTTGGTGAAGGGCTTTTGGCTTCCGGAGAAGCGGACGAGCGGGTGGTGGGACTCTGCGCCGACCTCACCGAATCCACGCAGATGCATCTGTTTGCAAAAAAGTTCCCAACCCGATTTATTGAAATGGGTGTTGCCGAGCAAAATCTCGTAACGGTCGCCTCCGGTATGGCCGCGATGGGGAAGATTCCGTTCGTGTCTTCGTACGCAATGTTTTCTCCTGGCCGAAACTGGGAGCAAATTCGCACTACAATTTGCTACAACGACCGCAAGGTAGTCATTGTCGGCTCGCACGCCGGCGTCTCGGTTGGTCCCGACGGCGGCACGCATCAAGTAATAGAGGACTTGGCGATTATGCGCGTATTGCCGAATATGTGCGTTCTTTCTCCGTGTGATGCAATTGAGGCAAAAAAGGCGACTATTGCCGCAGCAAAAACAAATACGCCAACTTACATTCGCCTCGCGCGCGAAAAGACCCCGATTATCACTACCGAAGAAACTCCGTTTGAAATCTGGAAGGCACAAGTATTTTATAAGTCAAACAACCCTAGGGTTGGAATCATCGCCACAGGCGCACTTGTACACAAAGCAATTCTTGCCGCACGCGAACTGGAAAAGGATGGGATTGCCGCTACGGTCTTAAATCTTGCAACTATCAAGCCACTTGATACGGAAGCCATACTCGCACTTGCGAAAGAATGCGGCGCGCTTGTAACAGTTGAAGAGCACCAAGTTGCGGGCGGTATGGGGAGCGCAATAGCGGAGTTTTTATCAGAAAATACGCCGACACCGATTGCGTTTATCGGAGTTCGCGACCGCTTCGGTCAATCGGGCACGCCAGATGAGCTTTTAGAGCACTACGGTATGGGCGTTTCGCATATCAAAGCCGCCGCGGTTCGTATTCTCTCGGCGCGTTCTTGAGATATTCTTCCAATTTCTCGCGCGATAGGAGGCCACGCTGAGCGCCGATGCCTTGCACTACATATGCCGAGTTTATCGGCGCTAGACGCAGAGCTTCAAACGGCGTCTTGCCGAGCGCGAGATAAGAAACGAAGGTGGATGCGAAGGCGTCGCCGGCACCGGTGCGCTCGTAAGGCGGTTTTGGGTCGGGGTAGATTGACATAAAATATTCGCCGGAAGAATCCGCCATATACGCACCATTCGGTCCGTCGGTTATGCATACAATCTTTGGTCCTAGCGCGCGGAGTGAATTAAGAAGATTTTTTACATCTCCCGCCTCGCTTCGCTCTGCACCCTCCTCAAGGAGGGAATCTGTAAATTCCTCCCTTGAGGGAGGTGTCTCCCGTAGGGAGACGGAGGATGTGATTTTCTGTGCTTCCTCGCGATTACATACAAACACATCCGCGCGCTCGTAGAGCGCGCGAAGTTTTTTCGTGCCGAGCGAAATCTGAAAAGTGCCTGGTTGGGAGGCAAATTTTACGGATGGATTTTTTGCGAGCCACGCGGCAATTTCCTCATGATATTTTTCCGTGCCGCCGCCGATGGAGGAAAGATAGAGCCATCGCGGCGGTTCAATATTCGGCAGTGCGTATGGGTATAATTCGTGCTTTACGAGAATCGTGCGCTCCGCGCCGTACCAGAGTACAAAATGATAATTCGTTTTTGCGCCTGTATGCGCTTTTATATATTCAACTCCTAGATTTTCTTTTTTCAGCGTGTCAAGGCATTTTTTACCGTTATCATCGGCGCCGATGTTTGAAACAAGCCCCGCGGCGAGCCCGAGCCGCGCCGCGCACACCGCCGCGTTTGCGCTATTGCCGACAGCGGGTATTTCCGTGAGCGATTCGTAGGGAACTTTTTCCGCAAAACGCATACAAAGCTCCTGCTCTCTTTTCGGATTGTCGGTTTCTATCCATGCGTCGGAGATCTTAATAAACGCATCAACCGTCGTATCTCCGATGGCTAGAAAGTCGTATTGCATATAGTATACTATATCATATGCAATCTCTTCGCGAATGCATAGAGGATGCGGCGCAAAACAAGCGCGCGCTCGGGCATTTTAATTTTTCCAATCTGGAAACCTTGCGCGCGATTGTGGACGCGGCGCGTGCGGTCGGTGTGCCCATAATTGCCGGTTTGTCCGAAGGCGAGCGCGGTTTTGTGGGGCTAGCGCAGGCGGTTGCGCTTGTGCGAAGTTTTCGCGAGGAATATGAGCACCCAATATTTCTGAACGCAGACCACTCGTATTCTTTTGATGCGGTAAAAGAGGCGATAGATGTTGGTTTTGACTCGGTTATTTTTGACGGCGCGGAATTATCGTTTGAAGAAAACACTGCGACTGCGAAAAAGTGCGTCGCATACGCGCGGGAGTGCGGTAGGGACATAATAGTAGAAGGGGAGCTTGGATTTATAGGAAAAGCATCACAGGTTTTGAAAAAGATTCCCGATGGCGTTAAGATATCCGCAGAGTTTTTAACGAAACCGGAAGACGCGGCGCGGTTTGTTAAAGCAACAGGTATAGACATATTCGCGCCTGCGGTCGGGAATATGCACGGAATGCTAACGGGCGGCGTGGACCCTGCGATTGATACTCTGCGCGTGCGAGCAATCCGAGAAGTGGCGGGAGTGTCTCTAGTGCTACACGGCGCATCGGGAAACAGCGCGGAAGATATTCGCACGGCTATTGAGGCGGGTATTGCGGTCGTGCATATTAATACCGAATTGCGCGTGGCGTACAAAGCTGGGCTTATGCGAGGGCTTCAGGAAAATCAAGATGAAATTGCTCCGTACAAATATCTTAAAGAGCCATCTCGTGCTGTTCAAAAAGTAGTTGAAGAGAAATTACAGATTTTTAATACATAAACTATGAAGAAGATCTTTATCACACGCAGGATTCCAGAGAACGGTCTTGCAATGCTTCGCGAGAAAGGATTCACGCTTGTTCTTTCCGAAAAGCCGCGCCCACTATCAAAGCGAGAATTGATTAAAGAGTTGAAAAAGAATCCGTACGATGCCGTGCTGTGTTTACTCACTGATACGATTGACAAAGATGTCTTTGACGCCGCGCCTAGCGTAAAGATTTTCGCGAACTTTGCCGTCGGCTTTAACAATATCGCGCTTGAAGAGGCGAAAAAGCGCGGAGTAGTTATTACCAATACGCCGGGCGCGTCTACCGAGAGCGTCTCCGAATTTACGCTTGCGCTTATTCTAAACGCGGCGCGGCGCGTGAACGAGGGAGACCGCTTTATGCGTGCCGGAAAGTTTAAAGGTTGGGGTCCTCCTATGTTCGGGCGCGATATAAAGGGGATGACCCTCGGCATTGTGGGGAGTGGGCGCATTGGCGCGGAAGTGGCGAAAAAGGCATTGCGCGGTTTTGAGATGAAAATTATTTATTACGATGTAATACGCAATGAATTACTGGAGAAGGAATACGGTGCACGATTTGTCTCAACGCTTGAGGAACTTTTGCGTACAGCAGATGTTGTGTCGCTCCATGTGTCTCTACTTCCTTCTACAAAGCATCTCATTAACAAAGAACGGCTTGCAATGATGAAAAAGACCGCCTACCTCGTAAATACTTCACGGGGTCCAGTCATAGACGAAAACGCACTCGTGGATGCGCTTAAAAATGGTGTTATCGCCGGCGCGGGGCTTGATGTGTTTGAGTTTGAGCCAAAGACCGCGAAGGGGCTTACAAGGATTGAAAATGTAGTTCTTACGCCGCATATCGCGGCAGGGACGGAAATCGCGCGGCAAGAGATGGCGCGTCTTGCCGTCACCAATCTTATCGCGTTTTTTGACGGCAAGACACCGCCGAATGTGGTTGTATGAGTTATAAACACCACCCCACTATTTACTATTTACTATATACTATATACTACCACCATGGTTCAAGTTGATTTCAGTGAAGAAGAGCGGATGCGCCGCGATACTGTGTCGGGGAGCGGTACTGTTGGAGGCATATCGGGTTGGCTTATACAGATGGGATTTGCTGGAGACGAAAAGCAGGCGAATCAGGTATTGACAATTGTTCTTATCGGCGTGCTTGTTATTACGGCTATCATCGCGTGGCGCGCACTCGGTAGTTTCTAAAGTTTGTTTATTATATTTTAATAATTATGATGAAAAATAAACGGCAGGGTTTTACATTGATAGAGCTTTTGGTGGTTATAGCGATTATCGGGCTTTTGGCTACGGTCGTACTTGCCGCGCTAGGTCCGCAAAGGAAGAATGCGCGAGTTGCTGCAGCACAATCCAGCATGCGCAACATGCTTACCGCGATGCAGTTGTGCGCAGGTGACGGGCTTGACTTAAATAGTCCAACAGAAGCTGGGACAGTAAAGATATGCACCAGTGGAGATGGTAGTTTAACTAAGTGGGGTCCTCTGCCGTCTGGGTGGGATTATGGAGCGACGCAGGATTTAACCGCAAGTGACGGAGAGTTTTCAGTTAACGCAGCTGGTGACAGTGCAATTATTACTTGCAATCAAAGTGGTTGTATAAAATAATAAAGTTGCGTTTTAGGGTGTTTTTTGGTACGCTTATTGCTTATGATTTCATTGGCGTACGAAAAGCGAGATACCAAAGTGAAGCCACATGCCTTACGGAAAGGCGGAAAGATTCCGGCTGTATTTTACGGTAGGAAGCGCACTGCGACTTCAATTGAGATTACCCTTAAGGCGTTTGAGAAGGCGTTTGCAAAATCGGGCGAAAACGAAGTTGTAACTCTTCAAGGTACAGAAGGCGATGTTCCCGCGTTGGTGCATGATGTCGCGCGCCATCCAGTGTCCGGAGCAGTTGAACATGTTGATTTCTATGTGTTTGAAGCTGGGCAGAAGCTTGCAGTAAAAGTACCGATTGAGTTTACGGGCGTTGCTCCTGCGGTAAAAGAAAAAGGAGGTATTCTCGTCAAAGTGCTCCGTGAACTGCACATTGAAGCGGAGCCGACCAAATTGCCGCACTCTATTTCCGTTGATATTTCGCCGCTCGCAGAGTTTTCAAGCCAAATTACGGCGAAACAGATTTCTTTACCCGAAGGTGTATCTCTTTTGGAAAAGCCGGAAGAAGTTGTCGCGAGCGTGTATGAGCCGAAAGAAGAAAAGATTGAGGAAGCGCCCGCGCCCGACTTGTCGCAAATTGAAGTATTAAAGAAAGGCAAAGAGCTGAAAGAGGGCGAAGAAGGCGCCACTGCTTCGCCAGAGGCTTCGCAGGGCAAGGGCGCTTCCGAAAAAAAGGAAGAAAAGAAAGAAGGAAAAAAAGACGAAAAGAAAAAGTAAGATGTGATAAGATAGATGGATGAAAGGTTTTTTAGTAATACTATTTGCAATTCTGGCGGCGTACTCGGGTACGACAGCAATCGCACAAACGAGCGATGATGTTATCGCTCGGCGCGCTGCACTTCAACAGGAACTGGATTCGCTTGAAGCGGAGATAGATAATCAGCGCGCGCTCCTAGACGACTTACGCGGTCGTTCGGTGTCGCTGGAGCGCGATGTTGCGATTCTAAACGCATCTATCAAGCAGTCGCAACTTGCAATTCGCGCGCGCGATTTGGCGATTACGAGATTAACGCGCGATATCAGCGGAAAGGAAGAAACAATAGGCGAACTCTCGGGGCGAATTGATAGAGCAAAGATTTCTCTTTCTCAACTCATACGCAAAACCGCGCGTATGGAAGACGCGTCGCTTCCGGAACTTATGCTTGCAGACGGTCGGCTCGCTTCATTTTTTGCAGAAATGGGCTCGTTCGCTTTTGTGGAACAATCGCTTGCCGAGATGCTTTCCGGCGTGCGCGTTGCAAAAAAAGATGTAGAAACAGAAAAGCAAGAACTTGAAGACCGTCGTAGTGAAGAAACGGACTTGCGCGTCGCGCAGGAACGCGGCAAAAAGCGGCTTGAGGAACAACAAGCGGAGAAAAATCGCATCCTCAAACTCTCCAAAGGTATTGAGGCAAACTATAAGGCGGTTATTTCATCTAAAGAACACAGCGCCGCGAAAATTCGGAGCGAATTGTTCGTGCTTCGCGACAGCGCGGCGATTCCTTTTGAGAAAGCACTCGCGCTTGCACAGGACGCGCAAGCGAAGACAGGTGTACGCGCCGCATTCCTCCTTGGTATCATCGCGGAGGAATCAAACCTCGGTGAGAATGTCGGCACCGGCACTTGGCGCATAGATATGAAAGCGCCGCGCGACACCGAACCGTTTTTGGATATCACACGGCGGCTTGGTTTAGACCCCGACCAAATGCCTGTATCCAAGAAGGCGTGGTACGGGTACGGTGGAGCGATGGGGCCTGCTCAATTTATTCCATCCACTTGGATTTTGTATGAAAAAAAGGTCGCCGCGGCGACTGGGCATAACCCGCCAAACCCATGGGACACCGGAGATGCGTTTATGGCGTCTGCGCTGTATCTGAAGGACTCGGGTGCGGCGAAAGGAACGGTTGCGGCGGAACGCACCGCCGCCATTTGCTATCTTGCCGGATGCGCGAATGCGAAAAAGAAAGCGTATGCCTTTTACGGAGATGATGTGCTTGAGCTCGCGGCGAAATATCAGAGGCAAATAGATATTTTGGGTGGGTAATGGTATTCTGACTTTACGCCACCCTAGCTCAACGGCAGAGCAACGCTTTTGTAAAGCGAAGGTTCCCGGTTCAAGTCCGGGGGGTGGCTTTTTTAGAAACATGAATCAAACGCAAAAAGGACATATACATTTAATCTCGCAGGCGATACGGGAAATCGCGGACATCTTCGCTCCGCTCGGGTTCTCGGTTGCAGACGGCCCAGAAATGGAAGACGAGTGGTACAACTTTGACGCTCTTAATATGCCGAAAGACCATCCAGCGCGCGATATGCAAGATACTTTTTGGATTAAGTCAAAAGAGCGGCTCGTGCTTCGGACACACACGAGCCCCGTGCAGGTGCGCTCTATGGAAGAAAAATTAAAAAAAGGAATCAAGCCACCATATCGGATTATCGTGCCTGGGAAGGTGTTTCGCAATGAAGCGACTGATGCAACTCACGAAGCGCAGTTTTACCAAGTAGAAGGATTGTATGTAGATAAAAAAGTTTCTCTCGCGCAACTGAAATGGACACTGCTTTATTTTTTCAGAAAGTTTTTTAATGATGAAAAAGTTGAAGTTCGTTTTCGCCCCAGTTTCTTTCCTTTCACCGAGCCATCTATGGAAGTTGATATGAAAAGAAATGGGAAATGGCTTGAAATGGGTGGAGCGGGGCTCGTGCACCCGCATGTATTTGAGTCAGTCGGGCTGTCGCCGAAAAAATATCGCGGGTTTGCGTTTGGCTGCGGCATAGACCGCCTCCTTATGCTCCGCCACGGTGTGCAGGATGTCCGTATGTTTTGCAATGGCGATTTAAGGGTGGTTAGTCAGTTCTAAAATGAAAATCATCAGCAACAACTACGCGTTCATAGACAGCCAGAATCTGAATCTTGCGATTCGCGATCAAGGGTGGATTTTGGATTTCAAAAGATTTCGAGTATATCTGAAAGATAAGTACAAAGTATTAAAGGCGTTTCTTTTTCTCGGGTATGTAGAGAAAAATAATAAAATGTACAGTTTTCTGGAAAGCGTCGGTTATTATTGTATTTTTAAACCAACACTTGCGTACAAGGACGGACATACAAAAGGTAATTGCGATGCCGAATTAGTGCTCCATACTATGATTGAGTTCAGAAATTTCGATAAAGCTGTTATTGTGTCAGGTGACGGAGATTTTTATTGTCTCATTGATTACTTGAAAAAACAAAATAAACTTGAACAAGTACTTATCCCCAATGAACAACGCTATTCTTCATTGTTAAGACGGACAGATGAATCAAAACATAAGTACCTCTCATTCGTAAGCGAATTACGCAGTATGCTTGAATATAAAAGAAAAGGGCCCCGTAGGGACGGAACCCTACGAGAGCCTTTTCGTGGTGATACGCCTTAACCCTAGCAAAGTCCTTATTTTCTGTCAAGCACTATTATGTTGATATCTTATAATTGGTTACAATCATATTTCAAGAAAAAACTGCCGCCTGCTGAGGAAGTGGCGGAGCGGCTTGCGTTTGGATTTGCGGAAATAGACGGAATTGAAAAGAAAAATGTCGACACTGTTTTGGATGTAAAAGTGCTTCCTGACCGCGCGTGCTACGCGCTCTCGCATCGAGGAGTTGCGGGTGAGGTTGCGACACTCTGTGAAATTGAAGCGGATTTTCCACAGGCGCGCGCACCGAGAGTTTCTCGTGGAGTGCACGCCGTCTCGGTGCGGAATGAAGAACCAACGCTTTGTACACGCTACACGGCGCGCGCAATTGAAAACATTTCAATTGGACAGTCGCCGAATTGGCTCAAAGAAAGATTAGGAGCGATTGGTCAGCGAAGCATCAATAATATAGTAGACGCGACAAACTTCGTAATGTTTGACATAGGCCAACCCCTACATGCGTTTGATGCAGACAAAGTGCGCGGAAGTATTACGATACGGAAAGCAAAAGCTGGAGAACAGATGCATACGCTTGACGGCAAAGAATTGTCGCTTGATGCGAGTACGCTCGTGATTGCAGACGACGAAGGTCCGCTCGCGCTTGCTGGCGTAAAAGGTGGTGCGCGCGCAGAAGTTACCAAAGATACACGCGCCGTTATTTTGGAAGCTGCTTCTTTTAATGCATCGTTCGTACGGCGCGCATCCGAACGGTTCGGCATCAAGACAGAATCGTCCCGTCGGTTTGAGAACCGTCTTTCCGCGGAACTCGTACTCCAAGGAAGCGATGCATGCGCGGAGCTTATACAAAAAATGCAGGCGGGCGCGCGTTTCGGAAAAGTTGTTGACCGTTATCCTAAAAAAGAAAAGAAACGCAGTGTTTCCGTGTCGGTGAAATCTGTGCGGGATGCGCTCGGCATACCGCTTTCGGAAAAAGAAATACGCGAGGTGCTTGCGCGCCTCGCGCTTCCTATACGAAAACGCGGCTCTTTTTTAGTTGTGTCGCTTCCTGCGGAGCGGCTGGACCTTGTGCGCCAAGAGGACTTTGTGGAAGAAATCGGACGCGCGATTGGCTTGGAGCGCATTCCCGAAACACCACTTCCTGCCATTTCTACTTTGCCTTCAATAAACAAACGGCTCTTTTATGAAGACAAGATTCGTGACTTGCTCGTTTCGGAAGGTTTCTCGGAAGTGCTGACTTCGTCGTTCGCGTCGCAAGGCGACATCGCGATTGAAAAACCGCTTGCGTCCGACAAGGCGTATTGCCGGAGGGACTTGTGGACCAACTTTCATACTTCGCTTATTAAGAATTATTCCAACGCCCCGCTCCTTGAGTCCGAAGAAATAAAACAATTTGAGCTCGGGAAGGTGTTCACAACAAAAGGAGAACACTCCACTCTTATTGTTGGCTGTATGCCGGTTAAGAAATCTGTTAATGAAATTGTGCAGAAAATTAAGAAAATACTTGGCGTACCGCTTGGCGGTAAGTTTTGCGGTGGAAATAATGTGTATGAATGCACAATTTAAACAATTCCAACCCTTCTCCCAATACCCTTTCATCGTCCGCGATGTTGCGTTCTTTGTGCCGCAGGAAATAGACGAAGCGCGTGCGCGCGCCGTAATAGAAGGGGAGACGCGCGGGAAAGATGTCGTGTCGCTACGGATGTTTGATTCGTTTGAAAAAGTACTGCCCGACGGTGCGCGTAAACGCTCGTACGCTTTTCGCCTCGTTTTTCAATCAATGAAGCGCACGCTTACAGACGCGGAAGCGAACGCGGCTATGGACGGTGTCCACCGCGTTCTTCGCTCCCGCGGCTGTGAGGTGAGGTAGAACCCCACCTCTGCCCCTTTTCAAGGGGAAGTGTTCGCCTCAGGCGGACGAAGGGGTAGAACCACCTCCTCTCCTCGACTATCGTCGTGGGCATCTCCCCCTTGTTAAGGGGGAGAAGCCCAGACAGCAGTCGGGGAGAAGGGGTGGAATCTCACCCCTCTGCCTCGCTTCGCTCGGCATCTCCCCTTGGAAAAGGGGAGGAGGAAGAATAGTTGTTTTTTCATTTTCCCACTTACTAATGGGGAGAATTAAAGAGGGGGTGGTTTAATCTCACACAAATGTGCTATAATCCAGACCATGCCCCCATTTCATCAATTCACCACAAAAGCCAAAGAGGTTATACGGCGCGCTCATGAGCTCGCGATTGAGCGCGGGCAGAATCATGTGGGACCAATGCATCTTCTCGCCGCGCTCATTACGCAGGAAGAGAGCGCGGTTGTTTCCATTCTTGAACGGCTTGAAGTTGATATGATTCTCCTCACCGACTCGGTGCTGGAATCGCTGGAAGGCACCGAGTCGGGCGGAGTGCTTGCCCCGTCGTACCAGATTTATTTGACACCGGAGCTTGCCGGTATTTTGGAGGCATCCACGCGCGCGGCGGCGTCTCTCAAAGATGAGTTTGTTTCTACGGAACATTTGCTACTCGCGATGCTGGACGCGCCCGGCGCTGGCCGCGAGGTGCTTGCGCGTTTTAAGGTAGACAAAGCCGCTGCGCTGCGTATTTTGGAAGAAATGAAAAGCGGAAGAATTACGGATGTTGCACAGCCGAAGAAGCACCGTTTCTTAGCGCGCTACGCGCGCAACTTAACCGCGCTCGCACGCGAGAATAAACTAGACCCGGTAATTGGGCGCGATGCGGAAATTATGCGCATCATCCAAATTCTATCGCGTCGCACAAAAAACAATCCAATTCTTATAGGCGAGTCGGGCGTAGGCAAAACCGCGATTGCCGAAGGACTCGCGCTCCGTGTGTCGCAGGGGGATGTTCCCGAGTCGCTAAAAGACAAAGAAATTGTCGGTCTTGATTTGGGGCTTCTTGTGGCCGGTACAAAATACCGCGGCGAATTTGAGGAGCGTCTGAAAAATATTATGAAGGAAGTAGAACGGTCTGCGGGCAAGGTTATTCTTTTCATAGACGAAATACATACGATTGTAGGCGCGGGCGCGGCGGAGGGCTCGCTTGATGCGTCCAATATGTTGAAGCCCGCGCTCGCGCGCGGCGAGCTTCGCGCAATCGGAGCGACCACGCTCAAGGAATATCAGAAGCATATTGAAAAAGACCCCGCGCTTACGCGGAGGTTCCAGCCCGTGTTTGTATCCGAGCCATCTTTGGAAGACGCATATGCGATACTGCGCGGCCTCAAAGAAAAGTACGAGCTGTATCACGGTGTGCGTATTACGGACGCGGCAATTGTCGCGGCAGTTAATCTTTCCGCGCGCTACATTACCGACCGCTATTTGCCCGACAAGGCGGTTGACCTAATAGACGAAGCCGCGTCGTCGCTTAAAATCTCTTTGGAGAATATGCCGCCAGTGCTGGAAGAAGCGTCGCGAAAAATACGCCGCTTGGAAATTGAGAAAGAGGCGCTAAAAAAAGAGACAAATTCGCGCAAAGCGAAAACGCGCATCACTGATATTGAGAAAGAAGTAGCGGACTTAAAAGAAAAGACGGCTGAGATAGAGTTGAAATGGAAGAACGAAAAGGAGACAGTCGCCGGCATTAAATCACTCAAGAAGGATTCCGAGCGTGCGCGCATAGACGCCGATCAGGCGGAAGCGCGCGCGGATTTGGCGCGCGCCGCCGAAATTAGATATGGGAAGATTCCTGTTTTGGACAAAGAGCTCGCCGTAAAATTGAAACGGCTAAAAACCCTCCAGCGCTCGCGGAAGGTATTGAACGAAGAAATTACCGAAGGGGAAATTGCGTTAGTCGTGTCGCGCTGGACGGGCATTCCGGTTTCGCGGATGCTTGAAGAAGAGGCGGCGAAGCTAACGCGAATGGAAGACGATTTGAAAAAACGAATTGTCGGGCAGAATGACGCGGTAAAAAAGATTTCAGACACCATTCGCCGTTCGCGCGCGGGCATTGCCGACCCGAACCGTCCGATGGGCTCGTTCCTATTTCTTGGTCCAACAGGAGTCGGCAAAACCGAGCTCACAAAAGCCCTCTCCGAGTTTATGTTTAACGACGAAAAATCGCTCATCCGCGTTGATATGTCCGAGTTTATGGAGAAACATTCGGTTTCCAAACTTATCGGTGCGCCTCCCGGATATGTGGGTCACGAAGAAGGCGGGACGCTTACCGAAACAATTCGGCACCGTCCGTACGCGGTCGTGCTTTTTGACGAAATAGAAAAGGCGCATCCTGAAGTGTTTAATCTTTTGCTTCAAGTACTGGACAACGGACGGCTAACCGACGCGAAGGGACGCGTGGCGAACTTCCGTAATTCCATCATTATCCTTACTTCCAACATTGGCGCACAATTCATAGACAAGATGCAGAAAATCGGCTTTGCAACAGGAGGTGGAGAAAAAGCGGATTACGCAGAAGCAAAAACGAAAGTGCTGTCATCGCTTAAGGACTTTTTCAAACCGGAATTCCTCAACCGTTTGGACGATATTATTGTGTTTGATATCTTACCAACCGAAGCGATTGCAAAAATTGTTGAAATTCAAATTGAGGAAGTGAAAAAACGGCTCACGGCAAAAGAAATTACACTTGAAATCGCGCCAGAGGCGTATGCATTTTTGGCGAAAGAGGGCTACAGCCCGCAGTACGGAGCGCGGCCGCTCAAACGGCTAATTCAAACAAAGATATTGAACCCGCTCGCTTCGCTCCTCATTTCACGAGGACTTTCCGAGGGCGGCACTGTTTCTGTGGGCATTAAAGACGGTGAATTTTCGTTTGATGTAAAAAACGCGGGGAATAAAGCAAGAATAAAAAGCGGACACGCGGTAAAGAGCAAGGAAATGGAGAAAGTCGCATAAGTCAAGTTATCCACTTTTTTGGTTTTGTTTTTAATGCATACGTTCTATAATATATAGAGGTCTTTTTAATATATAGAAATTAGATTTATTTTATGAATTCACTGCGAATGCGAGGTTTCGGTGCGGTTGCGGTCCTCGGAATTATTTTTGCTTTTGGATGGTTCGCGTTGGCGTTTGCACAAGAAGGTTCAATGCCGCCGCCCCCTCCACCACAGCAGCAATATCAGCCGCCACAAGGCGGAGAATTTGGCGGCAATAGAATGCCCCCGCCTCCACAGGGCGGTTTTCAAGGCGGGTATAGACAGCCACAGGAAGGAGGGCAATATCAACAGGGAAATTTTCAGCAACGTCCGCAAATGTCTCCGCAGGGAGAAATGATGCGCGGCGAGCCTCAGCAGTTTGGCGGACAACAACAAGGAGGCAACAAACAGGAAATGATGCAAAATAGGGGTGGTGATTTTGGTGGAGGATATGGAGGCGATTTTGGCGGCGATTCCGGCGGTTATTATGGAGGAGGAGGAGAAGATGATTCAGAGGCACGCCAAGCTGAAATGGAGGAGCGAGAGAAACAGATGGAAACACAACGGTTGAACGAAATGAAGCGGAACTTTCGCGGAATGGAGCAGGGAATGAAGATGATTAAGACAATGATGGACAAGCTCGCGAAGCAAAATGTATCAGTGCCGTCTGAGTACGCAACACTTCTTTCGGACTTGACGCAAGCGCTTGCGGTTGTGAAAGGTGCAACTGAAATGACGGATGAAGTAGAGAGTGCAATGGAAGTTATTATGGATCGCGGAGAAGAACTGCGCGATATAGGTCCTAAACTCGGAATGTTGTCGCAGTGGCCAAAGACAGTGAAGCAGGCGGAAGCACAGGTAAGGCGGCTTGCAACTCAGTTTGCGCGCGTAAAGAAAAACAAAACCGCCGCATCATATCCCGCGCTCCTTGCCAAAGTTGAAGCAAGCGTCGGAACGGTAACTGGCGCGCTTGCGCAAGCAAAGAGCGAAGCGGCGGGCGATGATTTAGAAACCGCAATGGACACTTTGCGCGACGGTGTGTTTGAGGCGACGGAGGACGCGTATAACGCAATGCGCGTACTTGAGAATATGGCGAATATATCGCGCGTAGTGAAGCAGGCGGAGAAGGAAATCGCGCGATACGAAAAAGAAGCAACTCGGTATGAGAAAAAGAAACAAGATGTTTCCGCACTCCGTGAGCTTATTGCTGAAATGAAGCGCGTGCTTGCGGAAGTAAAAAGCGCGATGAGCGACACAAGCGCCGACCCGGAAGAATTGTTTGATGTAATGAACAGTGCTGAGGAATTGCGCAATGACGCGGAAGCGGAACTTCAGCATCTTCGCGGCAGACCGTCCAGCGCGGAAAAGCAGATTCAGAGCAATGCGGCTGAACGGGCTGGAGCGTCAATCGGAAAAGCACTTGATGGGTTGAAGACAAAATAACTCTTAGTGCGGCTTTATCGGCACTTTTTTAATCATCTCAATGATATCATTATCATCATCAGTGATGGTATAAAGTTCCATGTCTTCTTTGCCGATGGCGTGTTCGGTGCGGTAGGCGTTCCTGAAAAGAAAATCATGCATTTCTTCCCAGTAGTCGCGTCCAGCGAGGATAATCGGCACGCGCCTGATTTTGTGCGTTTGTATCAAAGTTGTAATCTCAAAAAATTCGTCCAAGGTTCCGAATCCGCCTGGCAAAAAGATATATGCTTCCGCGGCAAACGAAAGCGCGACTTTACGCACGAAAAAATAGGAGAACTCCATACCGTCAGTCGTGTAAGCGTTCTTCTGCTGTTCTTTTGGAAGGCGTATGTTTAATCCAACTGATTGCCCGCCCGCTTCGCGCGCGCCGCGGTTGGCGGCTTCCATAATACCGCCACCACCACCTGTAATAACTGCATAGCCGAGGTCTTTAACAATACGCGCCGCAAGAGAGCGCGCGCGTTCGTAATGAATACTACCTTCTTCTACTCGCGCGGAGCCGAAAATGGACACGGAGCGCGGATAATTTTTAATGAGCTCAAACGCCGCTTTGAATTCCGCATTGATGCGCTCAATCCGCGCACTAACAATTTGATGTGCATCTTCTTTGGTAAGCGGAGAAATAATATACCCGTTCCCATTTATGTTGTTTGTCATGCCCTCTATTGTAGAAAGAAGCCGCTCGTTTGGCAAATAGGGCGCGTTTTGTTAGCGTGGGGATTATGCAAGACGGTTTTTCGTTTAAGATTGAAAAAAAGATATCACACCATCTTGGGCGCGCGGGTGTGCTACGCACGCCGCACGGTGAAATAGAAACACCCGCGTTTGTTTCCGTTGGAACAAAAGCAACCGTGAAAGCGCTTACCCCAGAACAGCTCAAAAGCACAGGCGCGCAAGTCGTGCTAGCCAACACCTTCCATTTATACCTTGAGCCAGGAGAGAAAACGGTACAGCGCGGAGGCGGGGTGGGGAAGTTTATGGGGTGGAACGGTCCGACAATGACCGACTCAGGTGGCTTCCAAGTATTCTCGCTTGGCGCGGCGTTTGGGCTAAGACAATCCAAGATTGTAAACAAAACACACCACCCCGCCTCGCGGACTCGGCACCCCTCCTCAATTGAGGAGGGGATTAGGTCAGAGACATTGGTGAAAATAGACGACGACGGCGTTTCGTTTCGGTCGCCTTATAACGGAAGTCAGCACCGATTTACACCAGAGCGTTCAATTGAAATCCAGCATGCGCTCGGTGCGGATATTATTTTTGCATTTGACGAATGCGCGCCGCCAGACGCGCTGAAAGAATACCAGCGCCACGCGATGGCGAGGACGCATCGATGGGCGGAGCGGTCTTTACAAAATCACAAAGATTTATCAGCATATTCGCACGAATTAGCCCGTAAAAAATCACAGGCATTGTTTGGGATAGTACAGGGCGGAAGACATGAAGATTTACGAAAAGAGAGTGCGCGAGTGATTGGAGGATGGGAGTTTGATGGTTTCGGTATTGGTGGGTCGTTTGATAAGGGGGATATGGGAACCGCTGTGCGCTGGGTAAACGAGATACTGTCGGAGGAAAAACCGCGGCACCTGCTCGGCATCGGCGGTGTTCCAGACCTTTTTTCTGCAGTTGAAAACGGGTGCGACACATTTGACTGCGTCGCGCCGACGCGCGAAGCGCGCACTGGCTCGCTCTATACAAGAAAAGGTAGAATCAACATCACGAACGCGCGTTTCCGCAAGGATTTTTCTCCGCTTGATAAAGAATGCGAATGCTATACCTGTAAAAACTTTACTCGCGCGTACCTCGCGCACCTCTTCCGCTCGCGCGAACTTCTCGCATATTCGCTCGCTTCTATACACAATCTCTCATTTTTCATCATGCTCGTAAAAAATATGCGGCAGGCGATTTTAGACGGGAAGTTTGTAAAGTTTAAGGAGGAGTTTTTACACCAATATGCACAAGTTTAATCTCAAGACCCCATACAAACCCGCGGGCGATCAGCCGAAGGCGATTAAGGCGCTCGTGGAAGGGTTTAAGAAAGGGAGGCAGTATCAGACACTGCTTGGCGTAACTGGGAGCGGGAAGACATTTACGGCGGCGAATGTGATTGAGGCGATCCAGAAGCCGACCCTCGTGATTGCGCACAACAAAACCTTAGCGGCGCAACTCGCGCAAGAATACAAAGATTTTTTTCCTGAAAATGCCGTTCACTATTTTGTTTCCTATTACGATTACTACCAACCCGAGGCGTATATGCCGATTACCGACACATATATTGAAAAAGAGGCGCAAATAAACAAAGAAATTGACCGCCTTCGGCACGCATCTACGCAAGCACTCTTAACGCGCAAAGATGTGATTGTAGTTGCGTCCGTCTCGTGTATTTACGGGCTCGGAAATCCGGAAGAATATGAAAACGAAAATATAAAATTGGAAAAAGGACAGATGATTTCGCGTGGCGCTCTCCTTCGCGCGCTCGTAGGCATCCACTACACGCGCACGACCGCAGACCTGTCTTCCGGAATGGTGCGCGCGCTCGGTAATGTGGTGGAAGTAATGCCGATAAGCGAGCGCGAGATGTACAGGATTGAACTGAAAGGTGACATAATTGAGAAGATTCAGAAAATAAATGCGGTAACGCGCGCGCTCATAGACGAGACTGACACAATTTTCATTTTCCCCGCGAAGCATTTCATCACACCCGAAGATGTTCGTAAGCGCGCGATAGAAACCATCTCGCTTGAGCTGAAAGAACAACTGAAGGTTTTTGAGAAAGAAGAAAAGGTGCTGGAAGCGGAGCGGCTCAAGCGGCGTACGCGCTACGACCTCGCGATGATTCGCGAAGTCGGATATTGCAACGGCATAGAGAATTACTCGCGCCATTTTTCTGGGAAGTTGCCTGGCGAGCCGCCGGATACGCTCTTGTCGTATTTTATAAAAAACAATAAAGATTTTTTGACCATAATAGATGAATCGCATGTTACCGTTCCGCAAATAGGCGGGATGTACGGAGGCGACTGCGCGCGCAAGGAGACGCTTGTGTCGCACGGATTCCGCCTGCCGTCGGCAAAGGATAACCGCCCGCTCTCGTTTGCCGAGTTTGAGCACGCCATAGGGCAAACGCTTTTTACTTCCGCAACGCCTGGTTCGTATGAGTTTGAGAAGAGCAAAAAAGAAGTTGTTGAACAAATTATCCGTCCGACCGGGCTTTTGGACCCGGAAATTTCAGTGAAGCCCGTTACGGAAAATGGGAAATATAAGGGGCAAATTGCGGATTTTATTGAGGAAGCGGAAGAGGCAATTAAGAAAGGCGGGCGAGTGATTGCGACTACACTTACAAAGAAGATGGCGGAAGACCTTGCTGCGTATCTGAAAGAAAGAAATATAAAAACTGAATACCTGCACAGCGATATTGAGACCTTGCCGCGCATTGAGATTTTGACCGACTTTCGGAAGGGGGTGTTTGATGTGCTCGTTGGTGTGAATCTTCTTCGTGAAGGGCTTGACTTGCCCGAAGTGTCGCTTATAGGTATTTTGGATGCGGACCGCGAGGGATTCCTCCGTTCGGAAACCTCGCTTATTCAGATTATCGGTCGCGCGGCGCGCAATGTAGCGGGGCGAGTTATTTTGTACGCGGATGTTATGACCGGTTCAATGAAAAGGGCGATTGGCGAAACGAATCGTCGCCGTGCGATTCAACTCGCGCACAACAAAGCGCATGGCATCACGCCGCAGACAATTATTAAAAAGGTGCGTAGCATCGCGGAGTCGCTAGGGCTGGAACATAAAAGGGCGGTTGCGGAATTGGTAGAGTTGGATAAAGCGACGCTCGCGCACAAAAAACCCGCTCAACTTATAAAAGAAAAGAAAACGCAAATGAATATGGCAGTAAAGATACTTGATTTTGAGTCGGCGGCACTACTCCGAGACGAAATCGCCGAGTTGGAAAAACTATCGGCATAGTGCTACACTGCCAATGCTACCCCCTCGCGCAAGGTGAGGGGTGTATCGCGTTATGTCGGAAAACAAAAAAGAAGAAATGCTTATTGTTAAGGGTGCGAGGACGCACAATCTTAAAAATGTGACGGTAGAGATGCCGCGCAATAAGATCATTGCATTCACTGGGCTTTCCGGAAGCGGGAAGTCGTCTTTGGCGTTTGACACTATTTTCGCTGAAGGACAGCGGCGGTATGTGGAATCGCTCTCCGCATACGCGCGGCAATTTCTGAAGCAAATGCAGAAGCCGGATGTGGACGAAATTACCGGGCTCTCTCCTGCAATTTCCATAGACCAAAAGTCGCGTTCAAACAATCCGCGCTCAACTGTTGCAACCATCACAGAGATTTACGACTATTTACGCGTTCTCTTTGCTCGCGTCGGCAAGCCGCACTGTCTCTTGTGCGAACGGGAGATTAAGAAATTATCCAACGAAGAAATAAAGGAAGTTATTTTGGAAACGGTCAAGAAAACGCTTTCCGTAAGCAAAAGCAAAAAAGTGCTCGGTGTGGAAGTGAGCGGCGAGAAAATGAAACTCTACGCGCCGATGGTTGTCGGCAGAAAGGGCGAATACTATCAACTCTTATATGATTTGCTTGGAAAGGGGTATAGTGTTGTAAAAGTTGATGGGGTGGAAAAGAAATTGCGCGAGCCGATTGTTTTGGAAAAACACAAAAAGCATAACATTGATGTGCTAGTAGACGAGTTCTTTCTTACCGAGTTTTCGGAAAAAGGAGAAATTGTAAAAGAACGCTTACCGGAAGCGATAGAACGCGCTTTGCATGAGTCGGGAGGACTTTTGCGGATTGGTATTGACAGCCCCTCCTTCGCTGAAGCTACGGAGGGCACGAAAATTATTTCTGCAAAGTTTATGTGCCCATACGACGGGTTTTCGTACCCCGAAATAGAGCCGCGACTCTTTTCTTTTAATTCTCCATACGGTGCGTGTTCGGAATGCAACGGACTTGGCACGAGGCATTTCTTTGGAGATGAGGCGTGCAACAAATGCAACGGCGCGCGCCTGCGAGATGAAGCGTTATATGTGCGTCTTGGTTCTGAAAAAGGTAAGAATATAGTTGAGTTAGTAGCGATGTCCATCGCAGATGCGTACGAATTCTTCGGCGCGCTATGCCTTACTGCTAAAGAGCGCGAAATTGCAAAGGTTGTTTTGCGCGAAATTGAGTCACGCCTGCAATTTATGATTGATGTTGGTATTGAGTACCTAACGCTTGACCGCCGCGCGCACACTCTCTCTGGCGGCGAGGCACAGCGCATTCGTCTCGCGTCCCAGCTTGGAAGCGGGCTTGTCGGTGCGCTTTATGTTCTTGACGAGCCGACTATCGGGCTCCACTCGCGCGATAACGCACGGCTCGTGAAAACCCTGCTTCATTTGCGCGATATTGGCAATACGATTCTCGTCGTTGAACACGATAAGGAGACCATTCTTTCTTCCGACTATTTGGTTGATTTGGGTCCTGGTGCCGGTGTGCACGGAGGAAATATAGTCGTTGCGGGCGATTTGCAAAAGCTTTTGTCCGCAAAGCGCAATGACAGCAAGTCGCAAACACTTGCGTACTTGCGCGGCGAAGCGGAGATTGAAGTCCCTGAAACGCGCCGCGCGCACGATAAAGGCGCGCTAAAAATACGAGGTGGAAAGATTTTTAATATAAAAAATATCACGCTTGATGTGCCGCTCGGAAGAATCGTCGCGGTGACGGGCGTGTCGGGGAGTGGCAAGTCGTCGTTCCTTTACGAGATTTTGCACAAAAACTTGCAAGCGCGATTTGAACGGCGCTACCGTTCAAACGAGATTTTTAATTGCGCGTCCTTCACTGGCACCGAGCACATTTCCCGCACGATTTTGATAGACCAAAGCCCAATCGGGCGCACGCCGCGCTCCAACCCGGCGACTTACACCGGCGCGTGGTCGTTTATACGCCAACTCTTTGCGGAGACGGAGGAAGCGCGCGTGCGCGGATGGGGCGCGAGCCGCTTTTCGTTCAATGTGAAAGGCGGGCGGTGCGAGGCGTGTCAAGGTAACGGCGAGATTGCAGTTGAGATGCACTTCCTACCGACGGTGTATGTGCAGTGCGATGTGTGTAATGGCAAGCGGTTTATGAAGGAAACGCTTGAAGTGAAATACAAAAAGAAAAGCGTGTATGATGTTTTGCAGTTCACGATTGAGGAAGCACTCGCATTCTTTGAGGACATTCCGGGCGTTTATGACCGTCTTAAAACGCTCAATGAAGTCGGGCTTGGGTACTTGCAACTTGGGCAATCGGCGACTACGCTTTCCGGCGGCGAGGCACAGCGCGTAAAGATTTCTTCTGAGTTATACCGCACGCATACCCAGAAGACGATTTATCTTTTAGACGAGCCGACAGTTGGGCTTCATTACGAGGATGTGAAAAAGCTTATTGAGATTTTGCAAAAATTGGTTGTTCACGGAAACACGGTGGTGGTGATTGAACACAATATGGATGTTATAAAAAGTTCGGATTATATTATTGACTTTGGTCCCGACGGTGGCGACGGTGGGGGAGGGATTGTAGCGAAAGGCACGCCGGAGGAAGTGGCTAATAACAAGAAGTCATACACGGGAGAGTATCTGAAAAAAGTATTGAAATAAAAATCAGCCGTTCGCGCTTTGCGCGAACGGCTGGGTAATCTACGACGCAATCTTTTTGAGCGCGTTCTGTATTTCGCTCGCGCGAAACGGTTTGGGAATAACCGCATCCGCACCCGTTTCTGTTGCGAATACATCAAGGTCGTCTTCGCTTGATGCCGTCCCGGTCATCAAGATGAGTTTGATTTTTGGATACTTACCACGACATAACTTGATAAGCTCCAACCCGTCCATATTCGGCATTTCCCTGTCTGTAATAACAAGGGCTGTGTCGGGATTTTCTTCAAGAAACATAAGCGCTTGCGCTCCGTCTCCAGCGAATGAGGCACTGTTAATGCCGTATATTTTCAGTACAAGTGCAAACATTTCTGCAAGTGGACGGTCATCGTCCACGATAAGCGTTTTCATTTTTTCACCTTTCTGCAGCCGGCAATCGGTTGCTCTTTTCTACAGTTAGGTATAGCATAGCGCGTATGAATAGTCAAGAACTTACAAAAAAGAAACTACCGGATGCACCAGGCGTGTATTTTTTCCTTAGGCGCAACAAAAAGATACTCTATATAGGACGCGCAACCTCGCTTCGTAATAGAGTGCGCAGTTATTTCACATTAGATGTTGGCGCAAGGCGAAGTCCGTGGATTGAGAAGATGATTGGAGAAGCGAGAAGCGTTGATTTTAAGAAAACCGATTCGGTGCTGGAAGCGATTTTGCTGGAGGCGGATTTAATCAAGAAATTCAAGCCGCCGTACAACACCGAACTTAAAGACGATAAAAGTTTTAATTGCATCGTCATTATCAACGAAGAATTCCCGCGCGTGCTACTAATAAGGCAAAACTCTTATTCGGGGCATGCTGTAAAAAATATTTTTGGACCTTTTCCGAACAGCGCGCATCTTAAAACCGCGCTCAAAATAATCCGCAAAATATTTCCTTTTTGTGATACCTGCATTCCTTATTCTAATGTTCTCAAGAACATCAGAACAAACAAGCCATGCTTTAATCGCCAAATCGGTTTATGCCCTGGCGTGTGCACAGGCGAGATCACGGCGAAGGAATATCGGAAAAACATCAAACGCCTTGTGTTGTTTCTTTACGGAAAGAAAGCGCGAATTGTGAAAGAATTGGAAAAAGAGATGAAGCGCGCGGCGCGCGCGCAGGAGTTTGAAAAAGCGGGGGAGTTAAAGCGCCAACTGTTTGCACTAAAGCACATTCAAGACATGGTACTACTCAAGAAACAACACTCCTACATTCCTAGGAATGTAGGAGTAACAAGAATAGAGGCCTACGACCTCTCGCACTTCTGCGGAAAAAATATCGTCGGCGCGATGGCGGTTGTTGAAAACGGCGAGGCGAAGCCGAGCGAGTATCGGTTATTTAAATTGCGTAGCGTAAAGACGCAAAACGAAGTTGCGGGTTTGCAAGAAATTCTATGCCGCCGCTTGAACCATACGGAATGGCTATTTCCACAACTTATTGTTGTGGACGGTAATGAAGTGCAGAAAAAAGCGGCTGAAGTTGTGCTTACGGAAAAAGGATTGAAAGTCCCGGTTGTTGCAGTTGTTAAAAACGAACATCATCGCCCGCGCGAAAAGCTTTCGCCAGAAATACTTCTTGCAAATAGCGAAGCGCATCGATTCGCCTTGCGGTTCCAAAAGAATGTGCGATATAATGTCGGGTAAGTATGGATCCCGTTAGAAGCCACTTCGTTACGGAAACACTAGAGCCAATAATTTTATGTATAAAGTATTATCAACTAATTTAATTAGCAAGAGTGCTCGCGTAAACATGCGAAGCGTTTCCTGCTTCTAACGGGATGGAAGGTCTTACTAAACAACAACTTGTACTGCTTGCGTTGCTCGTTTCGTTCGTTACTTCAATCGCGACGGGTATTGTGACTGTGTCACTTCTTGAACGCGCGCCGAAGGCGGTAACGCAGACAATAAACCGAATAGTAGAACGCACGGTGGAACGCGTCGTTCCCGCAGAGAATCAGAAAGCATCGGTCGTTACGAAAGAAACTGTTGTTGTTCGTTCAGACGATTTGGCGGTTGCCGCGATTGAGAAAAACACGGCGAGCATCGCGCGAATCAAGCGAGTTGAGGGAGTCGGCGACAAGCGCAATGAAGTTCTCGTTGGGCTTGGAATTGTTGTGTCTAAAGACGGTATGATTGCCGCAGACGCAAGCGTGATGAATCGTCAATTTGATGAATTTGGAAGCCCAATACCGCGTAGTTTTCTCGCTGTTTTTGCAGGCGCGCGAATTGAGGAGTTGAAATTTGTCGGCATAGACGACGAAGCTGGAATTGCTTTGTTTTCGGTAATGCCGTCAGAGGGTATGAAGTTTGATGTTGCATCTGTTGAGTTTGGCGATTCTGACGCGTTGAAGCTTGGTCAGACGGTTATCTCGCTCGGCGGGGAAAAAGATAATGCGGTCTCAACTGGTATTGTTGCGAATTTAGCGCGGAGGGACGCTCCCGATAAAGCCGTGACGGCTATTTATACCGACCGAGAAGCCGCTTCCATTGTGTCAGGTGCAACTCTCGTTAATTTGTCGGGATATGTGGTGGGGATCAGTGCAGGTTCGTTTCGCGTAGAGAAAAATCGCTATGTGCCGTCAAATGTTCTTAAATCTGCAATAACTAGAATAAAAACCGCTTCGCAATAAACGGAAACGACGACACGCTGGAGATTCCGATTGAATTCAGGTAACCTTGTTTAATCGGGCTATAGTATAGAAGCAGTATACATGCATGGGGTGCATGAGGTCCCGGAGCGTTACCGGGTAGCCCGATGTTTCTTGCTTTTCTTGCGCTCTTTTGCTAGGGTATTTTTTGGAATGTACAAACAAAGTCGGAGCATACCCTGCTTCATTCGTTCCTTGTGAACAAAAAGAGAAGGAGTTAAAGATGAATATGACCTATGCGGGTGTTGGTGTTGATTATGATGCGATGGATCCGTTCAAACGGATGGCGCAGCTTGCGGGGCGCGAAACTGCCGCAAATATCAGCCGTCTTAATAATGGTGAGTTTCGAGAAGTTGAAATGAGCCGTGGCGAGAGCGCGTATCTTATTGAGGCGGAAAAAAGCTACTTCGCGCATGTTGAAGAAGGTCTCGGCACGAAAAACCTCGTCGCTGATGCTATGCGTGAACTGCAAAGAAAGTCATACACCACTCTTCAACTAAGGGGCAAGTCGTTCTATGACCAAATTGCCCAAGACACAGTTGCAATGATTGTGAATGATATCGTCACGCTTGGTGCACTTCCGTTGTCTGTGGCGATGCATCTTGCAGTTGGGGACTCAAATTGGTTCAACGACAAAGATCGCCTGTTAGATCTGGTTGTGGGTTGGAGAAATGCATGTAACCTCTCGCGTTGCACATGGGGCGGAGGCGAAACTCCAACACTCAAAGGTGTGGTCGTTCCGGAATCTGTTGTTCTTTCTGGTTCAGCGATTGGTATCGTAAAGCCAAAAGCGAGACTGATTGAAAGTCAAAAGATCCAGCATGGCGATGTGATTATCGTCATTGAGAGTTCTGGTATTCATGCCAACGGACTTACGCTAGCGCGGAAAATCGCTGACAAGTTGTCGGAAAGTTATCTCACAAAACTCTCCGACGGTCGAAGTTACGGCGAGGCCCTTCTCGATCCTACGCATATCTATGTAGGACTCGTCGAAGACTGCCTTGATCGCGGTGTGGACATACACTACGCGGTCAACATCACTGGTCACGGTTGGCGCAAGCTCATGCGGGCGACACAACCGTTCGCCTACATAATCGAAACGCTTCCAACGAAACTCCCCATTTTTGACTTCCTGCAGGAGTATGGACCAGTTGATGACATGGAAGCTTACGGTAACCTCAACATGGGTGCAGGGTTTGCTATGTATGTTTCGGAAAATGACATCGAGAAAGTTCTTGAAATAGCTTGCATTCTTGGTCTTCGAGCTGTAGTTGCCGGACACATTGAGAAAGGAGACAAGAAGGTCGTCATCAAACCGAAAGGTTTGGAGTATTTAGGTTCAACGCTCGGCGTTCGATAAGCCGAGTGTGCACAAGGTTCGCTGTCGCAAGACGGCGAACCTTTTTCTTTGCGCTTGTGTGGAATAAGGTAGAATACTTATCAATGCAAAACGAAGTACAAACGAGCGCGGGGGTGTTTGCGTATACAATGCGTAGAGTTGCGCGAGCGCGGCGTTTGACGATTGCAGTGCGCGCTGGCGGCGAGATTCTCGTTACTGCGCCAGCGCGGCTGGGTGAGGGCGAAATTAAAAATCTTTTTGAGAAGCGCGCCGCGCGCATTGCGCGCGCGGTCGCATATTTTTCGCGTTTACCTAAACCAACCACACTTCCTCCAGCAACTCCTACCGAGAGTACGACACTTGAAGAAATGCTCATCTCGCTTGTTGCGCGCGCCGCTAGTGCGCTTGGCATTACAACACCGCCATTCGCGGTAAAGGCGATGCGTAGCCGATTTGGAAGTTGTTCTGCTCGTGGCGCTCTTTCATTTAGCGATTCTTTACGCGCTTTGCCACACGAATTGTCGGAATATGTTGCCGTGCATGAGGTGTGTCACTGCATAGAGCATAATCACTCGCAAGCATTCTGGACACTCGTAGAAAGGTTGGTGCCCGACTGGCGCGCGCGCCGTCAAGCGCTGAAGAAGTATAATTTTGTTATCAACACCCGCGGGTAGCGGAACCGCACTTTTTATTTGATAATAGAAATATGAATCCCGTTAGAAACAGCGGTCGCTTGTTAGATAGCGGGGTACTATATAACTTGTATTATTTTTAATCATAAACTTGGATGCGGTAGTTCTTCGGACGACCGCGTCCTGTTTCTAACGGGATGAAAAAGAAACTAGAAATTGCGCTCGCGGTAGTGGTGGCAATTGCAGTGGCGTATGTGTTTTTCTCTTAGCGCGTATCTTTAAGCGGGATCGTGAAGAAAAGTCCGGCGAGGGTGATTGCCGCGAGCGCGAGGAAGAGGTGTGCGAGCGAAAGGAAATACAGCGCGAGCGAAGCGAGCGCGGGCGCAACTACATACGCGAGCGGGCGCACTGCGCGATAAAAGGCGACAATGTCTGCGTCGCCCGCGCCTATTTTCTTGAAGAAATATGTCTCGGTCATCACTTCAATCATAGACGCGCCTACGCGCGTCGCGAAGAGCACGCCCGCCCACAGTATGAAAGACGGCTCACGCAAAAACGCAATAAGCGCGGTTGAGACGGCGGTAATTACGAACCCAGCGGCAAGGAATTCTTTTTCGCCTAGCCATCGATCGGCAATTCTTCCAAGCGGACCTTCCAAAAGCACGAACGGAAGGAGCATAATAGAGAAAATAATACCGATGTCTTGCCACGAAAAGCCGATATGGGTGTGTAGATAAAGAGGCATGTAAATCACCATCAGCGCATAGAAGAATTGCAAGATGAACGCTGCGCCGAAAATCAGAGAAACATTGCGTTTTCGCAAAATTGAGCGGAGCGTTGCAAAGAACGGTAAGTTTTTGTATTCCGGGTCCTCAAATCCTTTGAAAAACTTTCGGAATACAACGAAAGCGGCAAGGAGAA
>MHSA01000003.1 GCA_001821135.1 Candidatus Taylorbacteria bacterium RIFCSPLOWO2_01_FULL_48_100
AATCTAGGCTGATTCCTTTTCGCTCGCCGCTACTAAGGAAATACCAATTGGTTTCTTTTCCTCCGGGTACTGAAATGTTTTACTTCCCCGGGTGCGCTCTCCGACTTGCGTCGGAGTGTCTCGATCATTCATCGAGACGGGTTTCCCCATTCGGACATCTTCGGATCAAAGGTTGCTCGGCACCTCCCCGAAGCGTATCGCCGCTACGCAGCGTCCTTCATCGCTCTTTCAAGCCAAGGCATCCACCGTACGCCCTTGTCTCCATGCGGGAGACAGGTAACCACTTTAGTTCTGCTTTTTACCATTGATTTACTCCCGCCTGCCTTAAGACCCCTCAAGGCGGCGGACTGCAATTATCAAACATCGTTCGTTCTTTTCGTGTTGGAAAGAAAAATCCACGCTTTTTTAAAGCGTGGATTTTTCTGACAAACTTTAAAAAGCCGTCAGTCGCCTCGCTTTAAAAAAGTTTCTTGGAAGTTCAACATATATAGAATACAAGCAGTGTAAGCCCTCGCATAAAATCTGTCAACCCCGTTAGAAGCAGGACGCGGACGGCCTGTTGATAACACAATAAACGACGGCGCACATAATCTAAAGATATTATTAAACTTACCTTGTTTTATGAGAGCGTCCGCGGCTTCTAACGAGGTCAAATGCCGTTGAGAAGTGTATAACTACCGCCCATAGAGATTGCTGTGTGTATCAATATCAATAAGGCTCCGTGAAATAATCATGCGAGGCGCAAGTCCTTAATAAGGTCTTCAACATCGCTAAAAGATTTCACGCCCACCGCACTATCCATCTCCGCACTGATTTCTTCCCAGAGCGCGAGTTTCGTTTTCGTTGGTGTCGCATCCGACGACACTGTAAGTCGTTGTTCGCGCACAAATTGCTTCAAGAGTGCATTCAGTACTGTGGTGAGCGGTATACCAAGATTTCCAGCAACGGCTTTCGCTTCGTTGCGCAGTTTTTTATTCGTCTTAATCACCATTGTTGTTTCCATGGTCTCCATATACCAATATACTACTTTTAGTATAAAATATGTCGACTTGTTTGAATCTGTTATTCCGTCTTCAAGTATTATATACAGCACCAGGACAAGAAACTCCTCGGCGAAGCAATCCAAGCAGGGGTGATGTACATCTTGCTCTACTTAATCTGCCCAGACACAACCCCCCAACCGTCTTTACAATCTCTCTTCATCATCGAGTTCTCTATTTTGTCGCACAATTCCACTTCACGCAACGACATTACATTTTTTGATTCCTCATTTACCGAACCGACATATTTAAAATAACAAAAATCTCTTAGATAATTATTAGACACACTCGCACAATCGCTCGGTTGGTACTCAACCGCATAGTTTGCGCGAAAGTCTATATCGCCCTTGCGAAACGAATCGTGGCTTGCATTGCTCGCAACCGAACCCCAACAAAACCACCGATCAAATCCTTCCTGAATATCTTCACATTTTCCGATCATTTTCGAGTCGCGTACATTAAAATAATTCTTACAACTCTGGTTCTGATACTCATCGTTTATTCGGTCGCAGTCAGCCGGAGTAAGATTTGCTTTATATGTTCCACGCGCACCATAGCCAGTATCTTTAAAATAACATTGCTCTCTTTCCAACTCCGCACTAATGTAATCACATATTCTGACATCATTCATATATGCTGCGTATTTAACAAAACACAAATCTGCCTCCCATTCTCCTTTCGTCGATCTTTTTTGCTCGCATGATTTAACAGAATATCCATCTAGATTCAATCTTGTTTCTTTAGGAAGATTGTAATATATCCATTGAAGCGTCCACGGACCAGCCAAGAACAAAAGCAGTGCAACGAACGATACAACAATAAACTTCTTTATATCGTTAAGTAATGAAAAAACAAAAAAGCTAAAAACAAACAGAGCGAGTGTAGAAACTAAAAAGTAGGGCGATATTATACGACAATCAAATCCTTCTCCCATTCCTAATGAACAACTGAAACCATATTTAAAAGAAACGAAACCCATCCAACCAGTCATTACTAAACTAGCTAGAAAAAATAGGACTTTGGTTACGCGGGAGACCGTCCTTCTAGGTATAGAAGTTGCGCTGTCAAATCTTGTTCCCATAGTTTTTAGTATAACATACTTACGAAACTATCGTAACCGCACTGTTTCCCCGTCGGACACAAACACAATCGCGCCGCGGGCATATGTGCCGAGCATGGGTACCTCAAACCGCCAAGCGCCCCGTCGTGATTCCTGTGCTGATTGGGGTTTGACAAATAAATCGTTATATGATAGGTTCAATTTCGGATACAGAAAAACAATGAAGGAAAGGCGAATGTAAATGAATATAACCTTGCAATTACTGGCTCGGCTCACACTGTTCTCAAAAAGACAGTTGGACATTGACAACCTCTTCAACAACCTAACCGCGCAGCAGATCGTTGATCTCGCGAAAGCGGCGGGCGACAGTGATGTTTCCAAAGCGGCAGTGCAGGCGCTGGGAAATAAACTGAATGACCTAACCGCGCAGCAGATCGTTGATCTCGCGAAAGCGGCGGGCGACAGTGATGTTTCCAAAGCGGCAGTGCAGGCGCTGGGAAATAAACCTGATGGAACCGCGCAGCAGATCGTTGATCTCGCGAAAGCGGCGGGCGATTGGAGAGTTTCTCAAGCGGCAGTGCAGGCGCTGGGGAAGTTTGAATTGAAATTGTTACTAAAGTGGTCTGATGAATAAGACCGTGCAAACGGCGACAGGTGTCGCCGTTTTTTCTTATTTAATTCTTTTTCCGTCTTCTTTTGGTGCATTACTTCCGCAATCGCACCGTTTCCCCATCAGAAACAAACACAATCGCGCCGCGGGCATATGTGCCGAGCATGGGTACCTCAAACCGCGCTAGGCGAGCCAGTACTTCCTTGTTGGGGTGTCCGTATCTATTATCTTTCCCTGCAGAGATGACGGCAAATGCGGGGGAAACAAATCCGAGCAGCGAGTCAGAAGTGGAAGTATCCGAACCGTGATGTCCAACTTTCAGCACATCCACATCTAGCCGCGCGCCGTCCAACTGCGCGAGATACCCTTCCACTGCGCGCGTGGTGTCGCCAGTCAAAAGAAATGAAGTTGCGCCGTATGAAAGTTTCGCCACCACCGAGCCCTCGTTGGTGTTCAGCCCAGACACATCTCGGTCGGGAAAGAAGATTTCCAGAATTGCGCCTCCGCCGAGTTGTATTTTCTGCCCGCGCCGCGCCAAAAGTTTCTTAACGCCCCTTTCTTCAATCAATTTTTCAAGCGCCGCGTACTCGGCGGCGGCGCCGACAGTTCCCGGCTCCATCACCGCGCCAACTTTGTACGAACGCAAAACATCAAGAAAGCCCGCAAAATGGTCTTTGTCTGGGTTAGTTGTCATAAGCATATCAATCGTGCGGTCATAAAATGGCATTATCTTCCCCAATTGCCGCAATACACTTTTGTCCGGTCCGCCGTCAATCAACATCTGCGTACCTGTTGGGGATTCAATAAAAATTGCATCTCCTTGCCCTACATCCAAAAATGCGACAATCAGCTTTCCGTCGCGGTCTTCCGAAAACACAGCGTACCACGCCAAAACTGTTCCAGCGCAAAGCGCGCCAAGAATCCACCAATGCAGATATTCTCGCAGTTTTTGCATATGTGATATAATACTCTTATGCAATTCATTGAACAAAAATTTAATATACCGCGGATGAAAGGCATTTCCTCGAAAACTACCGAGGAGCATCTAAAACTCTACGCGGGCTATGTAAAGCACGCCAACTTGGTACTGGAGAAAATAAAAGAGTTAAAGCAAGATTCAGAAAAAAATGCATACGCACTTGCCGAAATAAATCGTCGGTTCGGTTTTGAGTTTAATGGTATGCGCAATCACGAGGTTTATTTTAGAAGTTTTGAGGATAGTTCTACTCCGCTCGCCACAAGTGACACGCTCGCAAAAACAATAACAGAAAAATGGGGCTCGTTTGACACATGGCTCGCAGAGTTCAAAGCGATAGCGCTGACGCGCGGCATCGGTTGGTCAATGCTTTATTACGACCCCGTTTCAAAACAACTCTTGAACGCGTGGGTTGATGAACAGCATTTTGGGCAACTCAATGGATGTCAAACAATTCTCGCGTTAGATATGTGGGAACATTCTTTCGTCGCCGACTACCAGCCGAGCGGAAAGAAACAATATGTAGAAGACTTCTTTGCGAACCTCAACTGGAAAGTAATTGAGCAGAATTTTTCGCGCGCAATCTCCAAATAAGCGCGCAATACCCCGCATACCAAAATACGACTAGCCAAAGCGGGAATGAGGCAAGCGCGACTGCCGCAAACGGCAGTTGCGCGAACCATTCCACTACCGCAAGCTCATACGCAAGGAACGCGTACGCGGCGTATGCGAACGGCAAAGCAAGTGTGCTCCAAATAAACGGAAGCATTCCGGCGAGAAAACCAAAAAGCATCGTTAGAGGAATCGCGGCAAGAATCAGTAGATTAACTGGGAGCGACACAAGTGATAGGATACCTGTTTTATAGAGCAAAAATGGAAGCACGAAAAGCTGCGTTGCAACGGTGGCAACTGCGATTTCGCGCGTCCCCCACCTTTCAGTTATCCACTTCACGCGCGGCTCAATAAGCGGAGAAAAGTAAATAAGTCCGACGGTTGCGAGAAAAGAGAGTTGGAACGACACATCAAAAACCAAAATCTTCGGGTTGTGGAAAAGCATAAAAAATCCTGCAATGAGAAGCGCGCGTGTAACCGCGTACATTCTCCCAGTCCCGTGCGCGAGCACAACGAGAAGCGCCATAATCGTCGCTCGCACTACGGTTGCCGACGCGCCGACCATAAGCGCAAAGAGAATCATTGCGCTTGCGGCAATAATAAGGCGCGTATTTTTACGCCCGCCTGTGCGGGTAGGCATACGCGATAAGAGCCAATCTATAAAATATGCGATAATCGTAATGTTGTAGCCCGAGAGCACGACGACATGAATCACGCCAACCGTTCGGAAATCGTCCAACAATTTCTTCCCCAGCGATTGCTTTGCGCCGACAACAAGCCCACAGAGAAGAGCCGCGTGTGGCTGTGGAATAAGGCGATTTACATTTTCAATAAACGCGTGCTTGAACGCGAATAATTCTTCAACGACCAAGTTCCCTTCTCCATGCGCGAGAATCTCAATGTTCGGTAAAAACATGTCGTAATAAATCCCGTCCTTTGCGAGGTATGTTTTGTAATCAACATCGCGCAGTGTTACTTCATCCGTAAAGTTTTTCGGCTTTTCCAGTTTCCCGCGAACCGATACGCGATCGCCATACGCGTAGCTCGGTTCGCGGTTTGTAGTAATTAGTATTTTAGTTTCTACATTCTTTTCTTGAAATACAATTCGCGTAACGCTTTCGCGTTCGTCCGGTTCGTCAATAATCAACCCTTCAAGCGCAACCGACTGACCAACATACGAATCAAGCGCGCTTCGCGCGCTACTTTCGTCTGCAAAGTCGTATCGAAATATTCCAAGCGCGGCAGAAAAAAGAAATAAAGAAAAAATAAGCGACTTTTTGTTTGCTAAAAACAGAACTGCGCCAAGCAACACCAGAAACATCGCAAACCCCACGCCAAAGTCCGTAAACGACTGCACAAAAATCCCGCCTACAAAACCTCCGAGGAATGCATAGAGCAACGAATCACGAAACATTCAAGATATTTTTTATGGGGTAATTCCCTGCCTGCGCAGGCAGGTCAAGAACATCAGAATATAGTTCTGGATTTTCTCCACTTGCAAACGCAGTTGCAATTTCGTCGCATCGCTCGTTGCCCGCGACGCCCGCATGCCCGCTGACCTGTTTCCACGAGATTTCCTTCCCGCGCGAGAGTATCAATAATTCCTCCCACAAGTCGCGGTTGAGTACTTGCTTTCTGTCTGCGGTCTTCCAATTTTTCTTCTGCCAGTTGTGAATCCACTCTGTCATCCCCTTCACGAGGTAACCCGAATCAGCGTAGAGCGTACAGCGTTTAGCGTTTAGTGAAAATACAAACTCCAACGCCTTAATAGCGCCAATAAGTTCCATTCTGTTATTGGTTGTATGCGTTTCGCGCCCTCCAATCTCAGTAACTTTTTGACAGTCAACAATAACCGCGCCCCACCCGCCGGGACCCGGATTCCCTCGCGACGACCCGTCGGTGAATATAGTAATGGATTTAAGAGGCATGATTCAACAAAAATAAGAATCCGATAAACCTGATTGCCGAACAATGGAGCGGAAAGTGCCTATTGGAATCTCTCTACGATTGGCTGGAACAATAACGGTGCGTCCGTTACAACTATATTTCATATGACTCCCGCGTTGTGAAATAAAAGCAAAGCCGTTGCGTTCAAGAACACGAATAACCTCCACACTTGAATGCAGTTTAGGCATAGCGCAATGCAACGCCAAAAATCTCCGGTCGTTCTACTTTAGCCGCCGCGAACGGCTTGGCTCCTTCAAAATAAAGTTCGAGGGCTTCTTGTAGGTTGACTGATGCTTCCTTTTTAGTTCGCCCAAAACTTGACACATCCACATTCAAACACTGGGCAACATAGTGTTTGCCCTCTTTCCAAATAACATTTTTGACTTGTAACAATTTATTCATAACTTCTATCATACCAAAAAACAGACAAAAAGAAAGCCATTACATAACATCAACAATCCGGAGCCGGAGTTCGGGGTATGAGCCGAAAACGGATTTTTCTAGATGCGCCAATAGATTTATGTTCTGACCCGGTACAATACCTCCAAAGTCATCAGGTTTGGAGTAAAACTTTATCGCAGAAATCTTTTCCACGCTTTTTTTGTTAAATATAAGTTTAAGATGTTGCTTTTCTTTTCCAAAAGTATCAACGCGATTCACCGGAACCTGCTCAAACAAAAAAAGCGGTTTCGGATTTCCGACTCCGAACGGCGCTAGTTTCGCGATGCTATTCCACACATCCCAATTTACTTCATCAATACTCATTCGTGCATCAACCAAATACTTCGGCTTCAATTCGCGACTCATATTCACTTTTTCGTATGCCCGTTCAAGTTCGCTTTCAAGTAAGTGCACTCTTTCAAGCGCGATGGAGAACCCACCCGCTTCCTTGTGTCCGCCAAAGTCCGAAAATACGGAACGCGCTTCGTGCATTAAGAGCGACAAGTCGACGCTCCCATCCGAACGGCACGAGCCCTTGAGTGTATCATTCCATTCTCGCCCCCACACAAAGACCGGCTTTTTGTAGTCCTCAACGAGCGCGTTTGCCACGAGCCCTAGGAGCGACGGCCGCCATAGCGGACTACCTGCGACAATAACTTTGGGCGCCTGCCCTGAAATTGTTGAGGATTGCTGTTCCGCGACAATTTTCCTCACCTCCTTTACGAGTGCCGCAACTTTACCTTTTCGCTCATCATTTATTTTATTCAGATGTCGCGCGAGCGCTCCCGCCTCCGCCGCGTCTTCCGTTGCAAACAAACGGAAGGCGTCCATAGGGACCCCCATTCGTGATGCCGCATTAATGCGCGGCGAAATCATAAAACCAATATCATCTTCGGTAATATCTTCTCTGTTTATACGGAGTTCCTGCAAAAGTTGTCCGAGCCCAGCGCGCGGCGACTTGCGAAGCACTTTGAGCCCGAAATGCGCAAACACGCGATTCTCACCCGTGAGCGGTACCATATCGGAAAGCGTTGCGAGACCGACCATGTCTAGTAGCCACTTCTCAAAGCCGAGTGGCAAGTGAGTAGCAAGTAGTGAGTAGTCAGTAGAAGAACGGAGTCGTAAAACCAAAGCTTGCACTAGTTTAAAAACTACCCCACTTCCGCAGAGCATTTTTTCTGGGTACGAGCAGTCGGGTTGTTTCGGATTCAGAATCGCATACGCCGGTGGAATAAAGTGGCTCAAGAGATGATGGTCGGTAATAATCACTTCCATACCGAGATTGTTTGCGCGTGAGACCTCTTCCGTATCGGCAATGCCACAATCAATAGTAATAAGAAGTTTTGCGCCGCGCTCAGCAAGCTCTTCAATCGCGCCGGCGTTCAGTCCAAACCCTTCTCCGTGACGGTCGGGAATATAATTCTCAAAATTCGCATAGCCAATTTTCTTAAAAAAGTCGTGCAAGACCACTGCGCCCGGAATCCCGTCTGCATCGTAATCGCTAAAAATCGCAATCCGTTCGTTATTCTGCATCGCGCGCACAATGCGCTCCACCGCCTTCTCCATATCCTTCATCAAGAACGGGTCGTGCGTGTGCTTTGCATAATCCGGATTCAAGAACTTTTCCGTATCTTCCGCATTTTTTATGCCACGATGAAAAAGCAAATGTTCCACGAGGTCTTCTTTCTTTCTTTCCCGCATGGCGTATTTTTGCATTCGGACAGTTTAGCATATACTGTATGTATGACTGATTGCGTTTTCTGCAAAATAATCGCAAAAGGAGAAATCCCTTCTACCGAGGTGTATGAAGATGACGCGGTGTATGCGTTTTTAGACATTAACCAGTCAAGCATTGGGCACACGCTTGTAGTACCTAAGAAACATTACGAAAATCTTTTTGATATCCCCGACGCGGAGCTAGGCATCCTTGGCGCGCGCGTCAAAAAAGTCGCGCGCGCGGTAAGAGATGCAATGAAAGCTGATGGAATCAACATTTCTATGAACAATGGGCGCGCGGCTGGGCAAATCGTTTTTCATGCGCATCTCCATATTATTCCACGTTTTAACGATGACACATTTTCTAACGGAAAAGAGCGTAAGCAATATCATGACGGTGAGATGGCTGAAGTCGCCTCCAAAATCCGCGGAGCGTTAGAATAACGCTTCTATTCCAGGTAGAGTTCCGTCTGCAAGAAATTGTAACATTGCCCCTCCGCCGGTTGACGCGAATGAGAATCGTTCAAGCAACCCTAGTTTAGAAACAATCGCGAGTGAATCCCCTCCGCCAATAACCGTTTCCGCATCGCTTTCCGCGAGCGCGTGCGCGAGCGCAATAGTTCCGGCATCAAATCCTTTTTCGTATTCGCCTAGCGGTCCGTTCCAGAGCACAAATTTCGCCTTTTCCACGAGTGCGCGCAGGTCGTCCAATGCTACCGAGCCAGCATCCACAATCCTGTCGCCGCTTCGCACCACATCTGTCGGCACGCGTAGTCTTAAATTGTGTAGTAGAGAGTCCGGAAAAGCCGTTGCGGAAACGCGTGATTCTCCTATCGGTTCGCCACGCGCCTTAAATATATCATTCGCGAGCACTCCACCGACAAATACCGTATCGGCAATGGAAAGAAACTTTTTAAGAATCGGCAGTTTTGTTTCTGTTTTCGCACCGCCAAGAATAAAAAGAAAAGGATGCGCTGGAGAAAATGCTTTTGAGAGATTCTGCACTTCTTCCTCAAACAAAAATCCTGCGTAATGCTGCAAGAATCTCGGAACGCCAACAATAGACGCGTGCGCGCGATGCGAGGCGGAAAATGCCTCGTTCACATACACATCTGCAAGTTCTGCGAGCTTTTTTGCAAACACTTCGTCATTTTCCTCTTCTCCAGAAAACTGCCGAATATTTTCCAACATAACAAATGTTCCGTTTCTCGCTTGTTCCAGTGCACTCTTTGCTTCCTCAAGCGTTATTGCAAAAGCAACGGAATAAAATTTCTTTAGGTGTTCATACACATGAGAAAGCGATTCATTTTTATTCGTCCGATGCGACACGAGAAGAGTCCGCGCTCTGTTTTCTTTCAGAAAATCCAAAGTCCTTTTGCTCCGCGCAATGCGATAGTCGTCAACTATTTTTCCATTATGAAGCGGCACATTTAAATCAATCGCCACAAAAACGCGCTTTCCAGTAAGCGCACCCGCTTCGCGAATGGTTTTGTAATCAAAGGTCATTTGCAATCTGTGTAAGCCATGCAAACGCATCCGGCTCTAAACTCTCGTGCCCGACGAGAAATCCTGCAATGTCTCCGTCGCGTAGAAGCGCCTGCGCATTTTCTGGGCCGACACTTCCGCCATAAAGAACCAGCGCCTGTGCGCCCGCATCCCCAAAAATATCCGCCATCACTTTGCGTATAAAAATCGCCGCTTCGCGCACCGCTTCCGGTGTCGCGGCATCGCGCCAATTTCTCCCAATTGCCCAAAGCGGCTCGTAAGCAATGATAATGTCCGACAGAAAGCGGCGCTGAACTTTAGAAAAAGATGCTTTAATCTGCTCGCGAAGCGTAGCAAAGAAATCGCCGTTTTCATCGCGTGTTCTTTCGCCAACGCACACGAGTGCGGTAATCCCTTCGCGCACGACCGCCTGTGCCTTTCTGGACACAATGTCATCCGTCTCGCCGCGTGCTCTGCGCTCCGAATGTCCAATAATTGAGATTGTTACCCCGATGTCTTTTAGAATTTCAGGGCTAACTTCGCCCGTGTACGGACCGCCGTTCCGCCAACAGGCGTCTTGCGAACCGAGCGATATAACACCGTTCGCCAAACGCGAAAACAAAGACAAAAACGGAAACGGCGGGCACACGACCACCGAAAGCCGTCTTGCCTCCGCCGCGGCGCGGCGGCTTGCGAGGAACAGCGAGCGCGCTTCCGCCGCAGTCCCTGGGTTCATCTTCCAATTCGCCACAATGAGTTTCTTACCCTTTTTCATCCTTCACATTCTATTCCGTTTCCTTCCAACTTTCAATCATATAGCCGCCAGAGGGACCGCTCGTGAAAATAAGATTCGCCAAACCGGTTTCGTAGATGACTTCGGCACTGTTTTTGAGGCGAATGCGATACCCGCTCGCCTCTTTCACATTCACAGAATCCTGGATCAAAACTTCGCCATGAGGCGCGTACACGAGCAAATCACCGTCAATCGAGTTTTTTAAATCAATCGCAGTTTCGCTTCCACCCTGCTTCGCGCTTTTATTGTGCGAAATCATAAGCACATAAGAGTCCGTGGAGCCAGAACCCTGAAATACAGCCGAGTTCTGCAATTCAATTTTACTGCTTGTGGTTTGATTCGACGGTTTGTCGGCAATTATTGGAACGCTTGCGCCTCCGAGCGACGACGCGACCTTTATGGTCGGACCGTTACTAATTGTTAGATTTCCAACAATCCACAGAGGTCCATTCAAAGTCAATGCGTAGCCATTCCCGCTTATTTCCATATCGCAGGCGATTTTCTTCGGACCGAGCGTCGCCGTGTCGGTTATTTTATACGGACACGGAGAAGAAATCGTTCCGCCTGCCGCGGCGTCACTCTCCCATTCCGCAATTTGCTCATCGGAAATAGCGAGCGATGAAGTCGCCTGGTCGGCACTTCCAGGATGAAGCGCGCCGCCAACCGTTGTGCCTGAAATCGTCTGGTAATACGCATCGCCATCTATATCAGAGTCCCGTATGGTATGCGCATAGACAGTACCTGTCGCATGTACGCCATCAATAAACCCGAAAGAACCGGCAGATACAACAATTCCTTTTACGAGATTACTGTTTTCCCCAGTCACAGGACCGTTTGAATACACATTACCTGCAATACTCGCCGTGTTAAGTAAATCAATCCCGCCCGCACTTGCCTGCATGCCGTAATAGAACGATGCGCCGTCGCCGGCAACAAGACGCATTGTTGTGTTTCTAGAAAAACGCGTTCCATTTGCAAATGCGCTTATTTCCTGTCCGCCCGACACATTCGCAACTTCGGCGGTTGCCGAAATACCTCCAACAGAAAAAATTTCGGCATTACCGACCGCCAACCCTTTTATTTTCCGATACGCAACATCTTCTGACACGGAAGCAACTGCGTACAAACCCTGCCGCGCGTCCGCAAACGCGCGCGCCGCGGAGACGCGGCGCAAGGCGGGACCAGCCGCCGCCGCGGAAACCGCGGCGGCGGCTGCGAGAAATAGCAAGCACGCGATGAGCATTACTTGTCCGCGATTATTTTGTAATTTCATTTTAGTAAGAATTACGCAAAACAACTGTCGTATAAAACTTTTTCGTGGTAGATGCCTGACCAGTGCCGCTCTGTAGCGCAAATTCAATTTTCACCGCCTCGCTCCTGCCGGTTGCAATCCGACGCGCGACAAAACTCGGAGCGGACACGCGGCTTCCCGTGAGCGCGCCCGCGTCAACTCCATTTTCTTTCATTTTCAACGCCGCGCCCGACACAAAAAACTCAACGGTACGCGCCGTACCTTCTTCATCTGTCGTATTCAGTATAAGCTTGCTTGGATTTAAACCAAGAATACTTGCTCCAGTATCAACACTCCCAGACCCGCGCGCTTCGCGCGTCATTCGTTCCAAAATCGCTGTAGCGTCGCGTTCAATACGAGAGATATTCGCGAACCCGCCGTACGCACGCGATAGCCCAAGCGCAGTGCCGACAATCAAAACTAGCGCAGTCGCAAAAATAGCGAGGTATACCAATAGTTCCACTAAAGAAAATCCGCGATACATAATTTTACTGAAAGAGATTCATAAGATATGTCTCCATAACCCTCTCTTTTCCTGGCGGCGTAGTCGTCGCCCACGACACGCGCACAGTTACTTTCTTCGTACCAGCGTCAACCGACTTCGCATCAGGCGAGTTTGACGGCACAATATCCTTATCGCTGTCGCGGCGATATACCTCGTTCATAACTACAATTCGCCGAAACACTCCGTCAATTGTCTGCGGTGTTTGCGTGGTCTCCCACTGAACACCGTTAAAATGCAAATCGTATTCGGTATCCGATTCAAGCGACGAAAGATTGCTCCACCCCGCATCTCGTAACGCGGTCACCGCCTCTATACCCTCTTCGGCAAGCGTCGCCGCCTGCACATTTTCCATACTGCCTCTACTGTGTTTTATACCCGCCTGAAACGCGGTGAGTATTGAAACAAAAGAAACAATCAGCACGGCAACAGAGACCAAAATTTCAACAAGAGAAAATCCTTTCATCCATTTATTATAGCGCATTTGCCGTCTATCGTGATTGCGCTAAGAGTGTCGCTTGATTTTGCAACTTAAACCCGTTCCCGTGCTTCAATAAACCAGCATAAGAAGAAAGATTATTCTTACTCACTTTCGAAAACATCCTCCGCTTTGTCGTCGTTCGTAGCACGCGGTGATTGGGAAAGTGGATCCAGCCGAGGAAATCAACACCTGAAGCTATGGTTTTAATAAATACTTTATCGGGATGCAGCGCGAGATGGAGTTTTCCGGAAAGAAAGCGGGAAATGTGAGGGGCGAGAGAAGTAAGATAGTCCTTGTTTTGCGAGAAAATTACAAAGTCGTCTGCGTAACGAATATAGTATCTCATCTTGAGGTGGTGTTTTACGAACTGGTCAAACTCGTTCATATAGATATTCACAAAAAGTTGAGAGGTGAGATTGCCGAGTGGTAATCCCTTGCCTGCTATACCGGAATTAAAACTCCCGATGATTTCTCTCAAGAGCCAAAGAATGTCAGCATCGGGAATTGAGCGGGTGAGAATGTTGAGGAGAACGGCATGGTCAATATTCGCGAAAAACTTTCGTATGTCGCATTTGAGGATAGAGCAGGTTCGTGTGTGATTTTCACTTGCTTGGTACTTAAAAGCGCGGAATCGGTTCATCGTTCTATGTGTGCCTTTGCGCAAACGGCATGAAAATGAGTCGGCAATAAACTTCTTATCAAAAAACGGGTACAAAATCCGATAGACAGCGTGGTGCAGAAGCCGGTCGCGGACGGTTGCTTTGTGTATGTCGCGCGGCTTCGGGTCTGCAATCTTGAAGTGCTGATATTGTCCATGCCGATAGGTCTTCTGCGCGAGGTCGCGATGGAGTTCATATGTGTTGTCAAAAAGCTGAATGGAAAACTCTTGTACATCTTTTCTTTTTCTTTTCCCGCGAATAAACTCCTGCCATGAAAGAAGCAGATTTTCGTAAGAAATGATATCGTGGTATGAATGAGGCAAACGAGTCATGGTATAAAAAAGACAACCAGTAAGCCCCCCCCAACGCTCCTGAGGTGTTAATGAAGGCGAAACAAGCGTATGCAGAGTGGCTCACGGTTTCAGTGCATCTTCCAACACCGATTCGGTGCGGTATTGGCGCGAAGATTGAGAATTGTTTTTTGGAGTTAATTGAGTGCATATTTCTTGCGTGGTATGCGTCGGGAGAACGGAAAATATTGCTAGTTACACAAGCATCTGAACGATTGGATATACTCAAATTGTTCTTAACGACAGCATGGGAAAATAAAATACTTTCGACGGGTTTTTACTCGTCGCTCATAGAAAAACTCTACGAAGTTGGGCGTATGTCGTACCGGTGGCGCCGTTCCTGCGAAGAAAAACTCCCGCACAGAATAGCGGGAGAAAACAAATAGTTTCTGGGGGAAAAGAACCGATTCTCGGCATTCCACTCGTTCCTCGCGTTGAAGCGGTTCAGGTTCACATTCCACCTGTCATCGTTCCGGTTCGCGTTCACCATGAAGACGGAAGCATATTGTACGAAACACCATCCACACCACTGCCCGTTGATGTTTTTGCATTTCCGGGCTGTATCGTATTCGGAGCCTGCTACTCCAGAGTATATCGCACCAACTTTTTGTTTTTTTGACGAGGAATATTCCCCTGAGCCCGCCACCGCAAGCTCCGCCTCCTCTGCGGACAGGCGTAACCGGCGATGCCAGCGTGTTCATAAAAAGAATACCCCTTGCTCTCTCCGAGAGCAAGGGGTTGAAGGGAGTCAAGGGGACAAGGGGGTCAGGAACTCAAGTTGCTGGGGGAAAAGAACCGAGACTCGGCATCCCACTCGAGCCTCGCGTTGAAGCGGTGCAGGGACACAAGCCACCTGTCATCGTTCCGGTACGCGAGCACCATGAAGACGGAAGCAACAACCTGCAAGAAGAATATGTTGGCGCAACCGTTAGTGATGAGACCGGTGTTTTCACCTTTCTCCGTTCGCAGAATGAGGTCTTCAATCTGCAGGAGATTGGTGAACTTCCTGCCAATTTTCGCCATCTCTGCTTCGGTGGTGGTATCGGTGAGTTCATATCCCGTGACTTTTGTCGCGCTGGAGGCGAGGAGTGTCTTCGGCAACCATTCCTGGTTGTCAAAGTTGGAGTCGCGGTAGGCAAAAATGTTTTTGTTGGTAAAACACTTCGCCACGACGCACTCCGGTTGAATGAGAATGGTTAGGGTGAGACCGAGATCTCGGAGTGATGATGTATTCTCTGCAAGAAAAGACAAATCATCTATGGTGTTCATCGTTTTTCCTTTGTTTTGAGTTTATCTGCGGGTCCTCCACATCTTAAGTCAAGGTGCTTTGAACTACATACAGTGTAGCATAGTTGATGCTTTTCTGTCAAGGGGCTGGCGGAATATGGCTCTGTTGAGCCGTATTCTACCACTCAACCGTCCCCAATAACTCAACTGTAATTACTTTGAGAAGCGACGGGTTGCCGCGAACTGAAATAGTTACGGAACCAGATGAGACCGACCCGCCAGTGAGCCGCTTAAATACAACTTCGCTGTCAGTAAAATCAATGGAAGAAATTAAAGTGCGACGCGCGAGTATTTCCATTTTATTTTCTGCGCTCCCTGAAACATAGGTAGGCGCGCGGAAGAGCACTGCGCGATCTTGTTCAAAATGCACGCCGTACGCGGAATTATTTTCTCCAGCAAGTGTTTTGCTCCGCGCTTCGGTAATTAGAGCGCTGACGCGTGCTGCTCCCGACTCTAGCTCGCGGCGCACGGCGTACGACGAAAACGAAAACCACCCCGCGCTCAAAATCATCGCAAGTCCGGCGATACTCACAACCACTTCCAATAATGTAAATCCTTTTTTCATACATTATTCATTAGCGTATACATAGGCAGAATCATTGCATACGCAAAGTATCCCGCAGCGATGCCCACTCCAACCATAAGCACTGGCTCCACGACCGAGGAAAAGTTTTTTGTTTTCTGTTCTACTTCCGCTTCATAAAACAGCGCGGTTTCTTTTAGCATCTCGCCGAGCTTTCCTGTTTCTTCGCCCGATGCAACCATTTCGGAAAAATACGGCTGATATAAACTCCCTGCGTTAGCAAACGCAGACGAAAGCGTTTGGCCTTTCTCCACGGCGGAGCGCGCAGAGAGAAGCACCGCGCGGTACCGCGAGTTTTGCACCACATCCGACACGACACCGAGAGACGCAACGATGGGCACACCAGCCGATGTGAGCGAGCCGAGTGTGCGTGCGGTGCGCGCGGAATTAAGATCTCTCACAATCTCGCGCAGTACTGGAATATGGAGCGCGCAGAAATCAAACACGCGCCCGCCAAAGCGCGTGCGAGAGAAAATGATAAACACCGCTATAGCGCCTAAAACAGAAAAAATAAATAGGAGAGTATGATTTTGCAAAAAATTACTTGAGTAAATAAGTGCGCGCGTGCTCGCCGGAATCGCAACTCCAAACTCTGCAAAAGTAGACGAGAGCTCTGGTACGACATATATGAGCATAAGAATAGCAATCGCAATCATCACGAGTATTATGATAATCGGGTAAATAAGCGCTCCGCGTAGTTTCCGCCCAAGCGCGTACATACGCTCTAGTTGTTCAGCGAGCGAAGCGAAAGACTGCGCGAGCGACCCGCTCTCCTCCCCCGCGGCAATAACAGCGGGAAAGAGCGGCGGAAAGACGCGCGGAAATTCCCGTAGCGTATCCGAGAGCGTTCTTCCTTTACGCACCTCGCCACCTATTTTCTCTAATGTTTTTTTAAACGACTTGTTCCCGCTTTGACGAACAATAACATCAAGTGCGCGTGAGAGTGGGAGCCCAGCAGAAAGCATCGCGCCGAGATTCCGCGCGAACGCAACCTTCTCGCGAAGCGGCACAAACGAAAAAGAAAAAAATTCTTTGTAGGAAAACTTCACTCTTACATTATCTCATATAAAATACGCTATCCAAACAGGTCGCTGTGCGAGCCGATGTCCATCATTCTGATTATTTTCTCGACTTCGTCAATTTCATATACAAAAAGTATGCCACCTTTAATATGACATTCAAAACATCCGGCATATTCACCATGAAGCGGATGGTTACGGTATTGTGCATTCAATGTCTTGTCAGTTCGAAGTGTGTTGATAACCACATCAACATCCACAATGCTAAAACGACCTGATTTGATAAGTCGCTTTAGAGATCTTTCGTACCTCCGTGTTGGTTGGACTGAATATATTAATACTAATTATGCATCTTTCAAAATATCGGCGTGCATCTCTTCTGCAGAAGCGTAGCGTTTCCCATGTTTTTTTGCCCACGCGATTTCTTTTTCGTACAGTCGCCAGTGCCGCAGATCTTTCCATTTTCTTGTAGTCGGTGCAAACGAAAAATGTTCATCTTTAATGGCTTGGCGCAACATTAGATTCACTCCAGAAGAAAGGTTGAGACCAAATGCTTGAAATCTCTTCTGCGCCTGCTTTTTAGTTTTAGTGTCTATGCGCACCTGTAGTGTAGTATCCATAATATAGTAAGCATAGACAATGTAATGACAATGTCAACTATTCCACCCCTCCGTCTCCCCGGGAGACACCTCCCCTTAGGTTAAGGGCAGGAAGTGAATGAAAGTCTGAAAACTGAAAAACTTGACCTTTATCAACGAATATGCTATGCTCTTGCTAGCGTAGTAATTGGGTCTTTTGACCTAATCGCACATTCCCAAAAGTTCCATTAAACCCCATTAAACGTAATTTTCTTCTTCCGAAATATTTGCCGGTCTTGGCAGAGGTAGCTTCCGAGCGAGTATTATTCAGAAACGACCCGCATCACTTCTTCAATTGTTGTGATGCCTTGTACACACTTGAATATGCCGTCTTCAAGCATCGTGAGCATCCCCTCCGCGCGCGCCTGCTTCTCAATGTCACTCGTCGTCGCGCCGCGCATCACAAGGTCGCGTATCGCAGACGACACTATCATAACTTCATAAATACCGATGCGCCCTTCGTACCCTTCTGAGCTATCTAGCGATTGGCGTGGTTTGTAAAACGGCACCTTTTCCCAATGCGTTCCTTTTGCGATAATTCTGTTTTCAATAAGCGCCGCGAGCGTCTTATCCAAATCAATGCTCTTCCCTAGCGCGGCGATGCCCGCTTTGGTAAGGAAATACTTTTCTTTGTTTTCGTAAAGTTTTCGCACAAGCCGTTGTGCAATCACTAAATTCACTGTAGACACGAGCAAGAACGGCTCTACTTTCATATCCAAAAGCCGCGGCACTGCGCCAGCGGCAGAGTTTGTGTGCAGAGTTGATAGTACGAGGTGCCCAGTGAGCGCTGCGTTGATTGCGAGCGACGCGGTTTCGTTGTCGCGAATTTCGCCTACCATAATAATGTCTGGGTCTTGACGGACGAGCGTGCGTAACCCGTGCGCAAATGTCAGCCCAATTTCCGGCTTTACTTGCGTCTGATTAACGCGCCCGATTTGATATTCAATCGGGTCTTCAACGGTTGATATATTTACTTCGGGCGTATTGAGAATATCAATCATCGTATAAAGTGTTGTTGTTTTTCCCGAACCCGTAGGACCAGTCGTTAGAAGCATGCCAGTCGTCTGGCGGAGTGCTTTATGTACTTTTTCCAATGATTCTCCATGAAAACCGAGACCCTCCAGCGTAAACCCAGACGCGCCTTCGTGCAGGAGCCGCATCACCACCTTCTCACCGAAATACACGGGGAGCACGGACACGCGCAAAGAAACTTTCTCGCCCTCCATGAGCACCTTAAACCGCCCGTCCTGCGGAAGCCGTTTTTCGTCCAGTTTCAAGCCCGCGAGCACTTTCACGCGCGCCGCGATGCCTGCGGCGGCGGCGCGCGGCAAGGTCATCGCGTCGCGCAAGATGCCGTCAATACGATACCTAACCGATACTTCCCCCTCTTGCGGCTCAATATGAATGTCGGAAGCGTTTTGGAGCACTGCGTGTTTGAGCAAAGTATCTACGATGCGCACCACAGGTAAGTCCTCGGCAATCTTTTTTAATTCCGCGGCGTCCGCGCCCGAATCGGGAAGCGCGGTGAGTGCCGCGGATTCTTTCTGTATAATCTCGCCAAACTCAGCACGCAGGGACTTCTGGTACAAGAGCAAGGCGGACTTGATTGATAGGTCATCGGTAAGGCGCGGAAGAATCTTCAGCCCTGTTTTCTTTTTTATGAAATCAATCGCCGTAAGGTCGTCGGTGTCTAACATCGCAACTTCCAAAGAGCCGTCTGTCTTATTAAACGCGACAATGTTATGTGTGCGCGCAATCGGCTCTGGAACGAGCGTCAATACTGAATAATCAATTTTTTGATTTTTCAGATTCACGAACGGAATACCAAGCACATACGCTTCGGTCCGCCGCAAGTCATCTTCGGATATTTTGCCGCGCTTCACAAGCACATCACCAATATGTTCACCCGACTCTTTCGCTTCTGCGCGCGCTGCATCAAGGTCGCTCCGCGGCACGAGTCCGGAATCAATAATGAACTTTTCCAGTTGAGTGTCGTTTATCAGCATAAATATTAGAACTCCTCAAAAGTCGGCTTGACTGTAACCACTTGCAGATTTACTTCGGCGCTCCGCGTCTTTTTGTTGCCTCCGCTTCCGCTTGTTCCAGTTATCGTCAATGGATAATTCCCATCAGGAAGTTCTTCCGACAAACGCACCGAGAATGACGAGCCGTCTTCGTATTGATTCTTTGACAGACTATCATCGCCAAAATCAAAAGTTACATCGGATGACTGAATCTTCTTAGGTGTGGCAGTGAGCGATACGGAATCCGATAAGCCGCCTTGCGGCACCACGGTTATGGTTGCTTGCGATGATTCTGGTAAATTGCCGCCGCGGAATCGTTCTATATATATGGTGCTTGGGGTGGCGCTCAAGCTGAAATTTGCTGGTTTGGAGTTTTCTACATACACGCCCTCGCCTTCGCAATTAATGGAAAAAGGTACACTTCCACCGTGGTCAGTTACGGTTACGCTTCCTTTCTTATTTCCTGTTGTGTCATAAAAGATGTCCCAAAAAACTTGTCCAACTTTGTCGCCGCTGTTTGTTTTGCCGGTGAGGGGCGCATCGCCGCTCCATACATAATCGTAAATAAACTCTCCTTCGTCATTCGGAGTACCATTAAAAGCCAGTGCGTTCCAAGTTACATATTCGCCTGGATTAGGTATACCATCACCATTTTTGTCTTCAGAGGGGTCTCCATCCGTTTCTGTTTCATCAAAGACGGCAAAGCAAATCGCGCCTAACTCACCCGTGTCTTGCGGTTCATTTGGAGGTGGTTCGTCGCCAGGAGGAGGCGGCTCGCCGCCACCACCACCGCCCCCTTCCGTTACAGTAACCGTTACGCTCTTGTCGCAGGTCTTTGTATTATTTGTATTTTTGCATGATAATGAATAATTTTGATTTGATGTAAGCGCACCAGTGGAGACATTACCACCTGTTGCATTGCCTGTTGAGAAATTATTTCCGGTGCATACGGACGCATTTTGCGAATTCCATGTGAGAGTAGATGCGCTTCCGGAGACAACGCTTGCGGGCGAAGCGGAGAGCGAACATGCAGCATCCGGCTCGTCCCCTTTTGCATAGACACTTACCGAGAATTGCGCATCGCGCACCACATCGCGCTCGGTGCCGTCCGCCAATGTTTCAATTCCTTTTCCGCGTACTCCAATAATAAATATGCCGACTGAAGTGCTGTTTTTAGTGTCAATTTTTATATTGCTCGTTGCCGTAGGACTCGCTGGGTTCGCACTCGTAATGGTAGCGGTGAATTTGCTTGAACCAGAACCTATAGAGAGTTCGCTCGCGCTTCCACTCACCGAAGAATTGTCCGGCGCGGTAATGCTGGTAATAGAGAGCGTTACTTGCCGCGTTGTTCCCCAAAGAAGCGTGCGGGTTGCCGTTGTGGTAACCGATTTGTTTTGTTCAACTGTTGCGTTGTTTGCAGACAGGTCATAGTCAAAACATTTATCGGGAACGACTGCGCTCTTGGTGTCGGAAAGCGGACCTTCTTTTGTGCCGAAAATACCAGAAACCGCATAACGATATTCAACGCCCGGAGTCAGATTATTATCCGTATAACTTGTACCTGTAATGCCAGAAATCGTGCGTGTCTCAAGTGTATTACTGTTGATTGCGATAAGTTTGTAGCTTGTTGCGGAAACATTTGACCACGATATAGCTAAACCGTTTCCTCCAATGCGCTGCGTGCATCCTGCAACAATTGGTGTCGGGGTATTTAATACTGGTTTGGGCAATTTCTTCACCACAATCGTCCTCTGCGAGCAGTTGTTCCCTTCGTTGCTTTCATTCACTGACGATGGATTGTCAGCGCACAGTCGGATGTCCATATGTACGCCATCCACAGTGCCATTCCACGCGATAGCGTCTGACGGAGAAACAGGGCGATTGGTGTTTGAGGTATTGCTCGGAGGGTACGCGCCAAGCACAGTTACCGAGTCAGTGAGTTGTTTTGCCGTCCCGATTTTACTCCATTCGTTTAAATCAGAAAACTTGAAGGAGTACTCGTTCGTGAACGAGCCGAGCGCAGATGCGTTGCCGATGTTGTTCGCGGTTCCCAAAAGTGTCGCGTCGCCCGCGTAGTATTCGTTGGTGGTGCCTGCGATTAATTCCAACGAAGGTGTCGGCGCATTTGCCGTGAGGTCTGGCGCGGTTACAGTAACTGCCGGACATGTCGGGGGTATTAACGGACGATTGCCTGGAGCCGTAATCGTGACGGATGCGG
>MHSA01000004.1 GCA_001821135.1 Candidatus Taylorbacteria bacterium RIFCSPLOWO2_01_FULL_48_100
AAAGGTCGAAGATTATTAGGTAGTTAAAAATTATTAAATAAATAAAAATACTATGAAATTAAATGCTGTTAAATTAGCAAATGCTGGGGCAGTAACGATACTCATCCTATATGTCGTCTGCACGATTTTTGTGGCGGTGGCGCCGGAATTCTCTATGAACATTCTTGCAGGCGCGATGCACTTGCCAGATGCTGCAACGACACTTGGAACAGTTGAAGTAACGGTTGGCGGGTTCCTGCTCGGTCTTATTCCGCTCATCATCTATGGGTATGTCGCCGCGTATCTTGTCGCAACGCTCTATAACCGCTCAGTAAAGTCCTAGACAGTATATCAATACGCACTTACGCTGAAAGATTGTTTCTTTCTGTTAATAATGTTTCGTGATAAGTTATATATGCGATGTTAAAAACGCATATATTCCATATAACTGGGACGCATTGTCCGTCCTGCAAGATTTTGATTGAAGACATTTTGCGGGAGCAAGAGATGGTGAAGCATGTGCAAGTAAATCTAGAAAGAGAGACAGTTGAAATAGGAACGAATAGCGAAAAAACCTCGAAAGAGTTTGCTGAGATTTTGAACGAAAAAATAAAACCGAACGGCTACACACTCTCAATAGATAACTTCAATACGCCAACTACAGAAAGATATGATGATGTAATCTGGAAAGCGATACCTATGGGGCTGTTATTTCTGACACTGTTTTTCCTATTGCAAAAATCCGGCATTCTGAATTTCGGCATCGGCGGACAAACGACGCCAATGACAAGCTTTTTGATAGGGCTGATCGCCTCTGTTTCGTCGTGCCTTGCTGTTGTAGGTGGGCTTGTGCTTTCTCTTTCTGCTAAAATCTCCGAGGACAATGAGAGCGACACGAAAACCTTCATACTCTTTCACGCAGGACGGCTTGTAAGTTTCGCATTGCTCGGCGGATTGTTGGGAGTAATCGGAAATGCGATAGGAATTAATTTCACATTCACGGCGATACTGGGAATTATCGCTTCGGTTGTTATGATTTCGCTAGGACTTAATTTAACGGGAGTATTTTCCAAGCATCGCGTTACATTACCTTCCGGTATTTTTAATTTTTTCAGAAAAATAGAACATAAATCGTTCACACCGCTTGCGATTGGGTTCGGTTCATTCTTTCTGCCATGCGGGTTCACGCAGTCAATGCAGATAGCGGCGGTTGGAAGCGGGTCTTTTATATCCGGAATGCTCATTATGTTTGCGTTCGCTCTCGGCACTCTTCCGATGCTTGCGCTTCTTTCATTCGGTTCTGCATCGTTTGCGCACGGCAGACACGCCCCATTATTTTTCAAGTCCGCAGGGGTTGTGGTTGTAGGACTTGGTATCTTCGCGCTTCTCGCAGGTCTTGCAGGACTCGGAGTAATTTACCCGCTTTTCAATATATAATTGATTTATGAATAAAATTGCGTTATCTATTGTTACCCTTTCACTTGTGGTCGCGCTCGGCATTATTTTCTCGTGGGGTTCGGAAGGAAGAGCAGGCGGGTCTGCTGGCGGCGCGGCGCAAAATGTAGAAACAAGAGAAGGCGTGCAGTATATCACCATAAACGCAAGGGGCGGGTATTCGCCAAGGGTGTCTTATGCAAAAGCCGACATACCGACAAAACTCATAGTCAAAACAAATGGGACATATGATTGCTCGGCGGCGCTTGTAATCCGCGCGCTCGGTTTCCAAAAGATACTATCCCCAACAGGAGAGGAAATAATTGATATTGGAACGCCAAAAGCCGGCGCTCCGCTTCAAGGTCTGTGCAGTATGGGGATGTATAGTTTTCTAGTTAACTTCAAGTAAAAACGGAGGGTGAGAGATTCGAACTCTCGGTGCCTTTCGGCACATACGCTTTCCAAGCGTACGCACTAGACCACTATGCGAACCCTCCGTATGCTCTACTGTACGGGGTAATGCGCCTTTTTTCAACCAGTATGCTATACTATGGGGGTTATTTATTAGTTAATAATTAATTATGGCAAAAGAAAACTCTGCATTTATGAAGCCGCTCACAGTGAGCGCAGACCTCGCGGCGGTTGTTGGCGCAGGCCCGATGCCTCGCTCGGAGGTAGTTAAGAAGTTGTGGGTGTATATTAAGGGCAAAAATCTACAAGACCCGTCCAACAAGCGCAACATCAACGCGGACGCGGCGCTCAAGAAGGTTTTTGGCGGCAAGGATGTTGTCAATATGTTTGAGATGACCAAGCTCGTGTCCGTGCATCTTTCGTAATATTCTCGTCGGTACAGATTGTTTGTTGTTTTAATTATTAGTTAGCATTTTTCGCTGTGCTTAATTCAATGTGTAAGAGTTCGTGGCGCAAGTGGTGCACTACCGATTCGGGACTTCTCGCGCTCCGCATTGGCATCGGTGCCATCTTTGTATACACCGGTTGGCTCAAGGTGTCCGATCTCTCGGTTACCGTTACTCAATTTTCGGGAATGGGTTTCGCGCCGTTCTGGGCGTACATCGTGTCGTTCGTTGAGATTATCGGCGGCGTTGCTGTACTGCTCGGCATCTATACGCGCGTTTCAGCAAAACTCCTCGCCATCATTATGCTCGTTGCGGTGTATGTGTCGCGCGGGAATTTGCTGATGGCGCTCACCCCTATTTCACTTTTCTTTTCTTTGCTCGCGCTCGCGCTTTCTGGTGGCGGCAAGTATTCCGTTTTACACAAAGGATGCTGTGGGTGCGGATGCATACTTCCGTGTAGTTGCGGCAAATGCGATGAATGCAAATCATGTGAGGGTTCTGATGTGAAATGATAGAAGTTGAGAAAAACTTTGCGGTAACGGAGAAAGACAAAACGCGCCTTATTGAGGGGGCGGCGTTTTTGTACAAAAAGGTCTTTACGGATGTGTACTACGATTCGCCTGACTACGCTCTTACGGGAAAGGATTTTTGGCTTCGTACGCGGGAAGGTAAGTTTGAGTTAAAGGTGCCGCAAAATGCTGGGCATATTTCAGAACGCACGACCGACCAATACGAAGAACTTGAAACCGATGCAGAAATTGCGCGCGAGCTTGGGCTTTCTGCCGCAAAGCCGCTTGCGGAAGCAATTAAAGAAAAAGGTTTTGCGCCACTCGCAACCATTACCACAACGCGCGAACGGTATCAAAAAGGCGACTTCCATTTGGACTTTGACGAGATGGACTTCGGTTTTATCGCGTTTGAGGTAGAACTGATGGTGAAAAAACCGCAAGATATTCCACAAGCGGAAAAACGCATACTAAAATTTGCCTCGGACAATCTCATTACAAAAAAAGGTGACGGAAAGGTAATAGAATATCTCCGCAGATACCACCCCGAACATTTAGCATTCCTCAAATCGCGCGGTGTTGCGTAGCGTCCATCATTTCTATGCTAGTGTTTTGCAAAATACTTGTATAACAAAAAACGGCTCAGCGCGCGCTCTCTGCTGTTTTTTATGCTGCAAAATATGAGGTTTTCCGTACACCATTTTGTGATAAAAAGTTATCCACTATTTTGCATTGCACTTGGTATCAAAAATGCGAAAATATAATCAAGGTTTACATTAAAAATGCACTGTGATAATATCCGTACTTCTTGAAAGTCAAAAAACCGCCTTAATTCTTTGAGGTCGTTTTTTGCCTTTCACGAGGCAAAACAAAACACCCCAAGAGGAGTGTCTTGTGATAAAGAATTATTCTTTATCGTCTGTACGAAGATCGTCCTTTTCTTTACGGATTGGGCGATTTTCTTTTTCCCAATAGATAGGGAAAACTATCCACCGACCATTGTGGTGTCGGCATACCATATTTCCGTTTCCCGAAGGAAAACAGAAATCAAATCGCGTTGACAAAATGTCATCCAAAATCTGTTTATATATAATTTTTCTATCGTGTCGTTGCACGAATGCGCCGCGCCGATTCTTCGCGTGTCGGTTCAATTCCGAGAAATCTCGGAAAAACAAAAAATCTGCACTGAGTAGTGGGATGTGGCGGCTAGGCGTTCCTTTCGGAACAACTAACGCCCCATGTGGGACATTAGGTAGAAAATTACCAAGCATCCCACTACTCAAAGCAGATTGTTTTTCTGCCTCAGCCTTTTTACTTCGGTTTTCTACTCCGAAGGTTTTAAATTGTGAAGTACATTAACAGAACTTAATCACAATAAAATTATACCATAGTCACCAATGGTTTATGCAACCTGCATCATATTATGGACTATAAGATTACAAGAAAGTCAAGTTTTATAAAAAGTTACTTTACTTTTGTAAGGTGGTAGAATAACATAGATTATGAATTCCATACCATCGTTGTTTCAGAAAATAAAAATTGACCATTCGTGGGCTTTTGCTGATAAGACACGGAAAGACACCACATATCTCACGCACGGTTATCATCGCTACCCAGCAAAGTTTATTCCACAAATAGTTTCTCGTCTGACGAGCAAATATACAAAAATCGGCGACCTTATTCTTGACCCGTTTGGTGGTTGCGGCACGACACTTGTGGAATCAAAAGTAATGGGACGACCTTCTATTGCGGTTGATATTAACCCTGTTGCTGTTTTGATTACAAAAGCAAAAATCACGCCGATTGACCCCGTTAAAATTGAAGAGGAATTCACGGCACTTAAAAATAAATTAGTGGAATATAGCGAGAAAATTAAAGTAAAAGTACCAACACACGAGCGAATTGACTATTGGTTTAAACCAGAAGAGAAAAGACGACTCGCTTTTATATTTGCTGAGATTTCAAGAATAAAAAATCAGGATGTTCGGGATTTTTTCTTTTGTGGATTTTCCAATATTCTAAAGAATTGCTCAATATGGCTGCAAAAAAGCAATAAACCAACAAGAGATTTTGAGAAAAAACCGTCCGAACCAATTAAAACATTTCTAAAGCAAATAAAAATGATGTTGCGCGGAAACACACGGTTGTTTGATCTGTTATCAGAAAGAGGTTATCTGAAAGTGCCGAGTAAAGTAATTTGCACTGATGCACGAACAATATCAGCAAAAACTAACAGTGTTAATTTAATTGTTACTTCTCCACCGTATGTTACTTCTTATGAATATGCAGACCTACATCAACTTACAGCTTTGTGGTTAGAACACACAACAGATTTAAGCGATTTTCGCAAAAGATTTATCGGTACCTCTTATCATAGTAAAAAAGATCTATTTTTAAATAGTGCGCTTGCTGAAAAAATAAGAAGTGAATTATTGAGAAAAGACAAAAAGACGGCAGATGAAGTATCTACCTATTTTAGCGAAATGAATCAAGTGTTTGTTGAAATGAAGAGAATGTTAAAAAGGGGCGGCAAAACCTGCATCGTTATCGGTAATACGAGATTGAAGGGTGTGGAGATACTTAACGCGGAAGTTTTTACAGAACAGTTGCAAAATCTAGGTCTAAAAATTGTTGATATAATCAAGAGAGAAATACCGTCAAAAAATCTGCCGTCAATTAGAGATGAACAGACGGGGAGATTTGCAAGTATAAAGGAAAAGAATAAAATATATGTGTATCCTACGGAATATATTTTGGTTATGGAAAAATAAATATATGACAATAAACGATCTTATAAAAATCTACGAGACTAAAAAGAAAAAGTATGGAATAGAAGCATACAGACATATTTCGAATGTCTTGAAAGAAGCTAAAGAGCAGCACAGAAAAGATTTTACTGGTGATGACCACGAGCAGTCATGGCGAGCATTCAAAGGTAAGAATTTAGAAAAATTAATTGAATACATAATCACTGATGAAGTGCGAGCGTTAGGTTTGGAGGTTGTGAATGGAAATAGTCTTGAAAGGACCAACGTGGCAAATCTTTCGAAAGGGCTGAGCTTGGTAAAAAGAAATCTGATTGTTGATTATGGAGAATTTGGCTCTCATCTGCCCGATGTTGATTTAATAATTTTTGAACCAAAAACAAGCAAGGTTGTCGCTGTTCTATCAAGCAAAGTAACCTTACGGGAAAGGATTGCCCAAACAGGATACTGGAAAATAAAACTTGCTTCTGACGAGGCGACAAAACACATCAAAGTTTATTTCGTGACGCCAGACGAGGATGGAACACTAACTATCAAGAAGCCCACAAAGAAAGGGAGAGCGATTGTTGAGGTGGACACGGACGGTAGTTATGTTTTAAGTGAAACTAATATTGAAGAAAGCACAAAAGTAAAAATGTTTGATAAGTTTATTGATGATCTTAAAAAATTACTAAAATAACCCGACAACAATATGACAAAACCACAAATAAAACTAGCGTGGAATAAAGTAACCAACGAGACACACAAGAGAGCCAAACTCGGTAGGTGCCTCAAAGATAAAAGAATATCTTTACTCGGTGAGTTACTTTTATCAGCGCAGGTTTTGCTTGGTAAAATTGAAGTAGGTGAAAATAAGATATTTAACTCAATGATTTACAAAAAAATCATCGCTTTTTATTGCGTACAAATGCGGAGATATGTCTAAAGATTTAATTTTAGAGTCCACCACACTTTGGGACTTTCCAACCCAGAATTATGGGAATATGCCGCATGGAAATAATAAATATAATGGCGTTACGCCAGCGTTTGTAATCTGGAACTTGTTACAACGATATACAAAAGAAGGCGATTTAGTCGTTGATCCTATGTGCGGAAGCGGTACGACTATTGATGTTGCAACAGAATTGAATCGAAAAGTAATCGGCTACGATTTAAACATCACAAGACCTGAAATAATAAAAAATGATTCTCGTAAGATTCCGCTTGCCGACAACTCTGTTGATTTTGTTTTTATAGATTCGCCGTACTCGGATAATATAAAGTATTCGGAAGATTCTCGCTGTATTGGGAAAATATCCTGTGAGAGAACTGAGTTTTACGATGAGTTGGAAAAAACAGCAAGCGAGATTGCAAGAATTCTAAAACCGAATAAAGCAATGGGTTGGGTAATTGCTGACCAATGGGTAAAAAAGAAATTCACGCCAGTCGGATTTTTGATGTGGCAACGGCTAGAAAAATACTTCACTCCGATTGAACTTATTTGTTTAACGCGAAGAAATCAGACCTCAAACACTCCAATTTGGCATAGCCGAGCAAGGCAGTTTAATTTTTACCTGCGTGGCTTTAAGTATCTTTTTATAATGAAAAAATAGAAATTGGGTTTTTGTTTGTTCTCGGCTGGATTTTTGTTGAGTAGATACGAGTTGGTGTGTTTTTATGGAACCCTTCGCCCGAACCATTCCATAAAAATGTCTGTATAAGACACGCAAGCGAGGTATCTTCCGAGCGATCATTTAAACTCTTCTAGTTTCATTTCAACAGTTTTTTCGACACCTTTGTGTAGGATTTTGAGGCGCACGGTGTCGCCGACATTTTTCTTGCGGATGAGCGAGGCGAGCGGGTGCTCCTCTGTTACCTTTTCTCCATCCACTTCCAGAATAATGTCGTATTCAACGATTCCAGCTTTGTCTGCGGGAGAGCCGGGCATCACGGCGAGTTCGTCCTGGTTTGCGCCGCGCACCACGAGCGCGCCGTAATCCACTGTCAGTTTGTTTTTTTCTTTTATTGCCTGCGTTACTTCCGTATAGCGTATGCCGAGGAACGGCCGCACAATTCTGCCGTACTTCTCAACGGACGCAAGCGACGCTTTCGCGAGATTGACTGGGAGCGCGAAGCCGATATTTTGCGAACCCTGAGCCACTGCGACATTGATGCCGATAACTTTTCCGGCGAGCGATAGGAGCGGGCCGCCCGAATTGCCGGGGTTGATTGCCGCGTCGGTTTGTATCACTTCATCAAGCGTCTCGGATTTTCCCGATGCATCATTTGCTGTAATAGAGCGCGCGAGCCCAGAGATGACACCGACCGATACCGTGTTGCGGAACTCACCGAGTGCGTTTCCGATAGCGATTGCCGTCTCACCGACATCAAGCAAGTCCGAATTACCGAGCGTGAGGAATGGAAAACCTACTGTGCCTTTGAGGCGAATCACAGCGAGGTCCAGCACGGGGTCTTTTGCAACCACTTCAACATCATATTTCTTTCCGTTGTTCGCGAGCGCGGTGTATGAAGCACCCGCGTCATCAACGACATGGCGGTTGGTGAGCGCAAGCCCCTCTTTCGTCACGAGAAATCCAGTGCCGCCGCCAACTTCGCGCTTCTCCGTGCCTTTCTGCCGATACTGAGGAATCTGGAAACCGCCGAAGTCGCCGCCGAAAAAGTCCTTGAACGGATTCCATTCGTCAAAGTATTGTTCAACAATCGGTACATCTTTAGAAATGACGATGGAGAACACTGCAGGGTCGGATTTCTTGACCACATCAACAACGAGCGCTTCTTGCGTGATGATGCGCACAGTTTCTTTTTTCACTTCATCAGTCGTCGGCGCAGATTGCGTCTGTGTAAGGAACTGCGACGCGAAGTAGTGGAATATTTCCGCGCGCTTCCACCACACAAAGGCACCCGCCGCGCCGAGCACGATAAACGAAGTCGCAAGCGATGCGGCGAGATGGAAAAGTATTTTCTTTTTGTGTTTTCTGAACATTATATAAAAGTATAACAAAAAAACAGTATCAAGAATACTATATTTCTTACCCCCTGCCCTTGATTAAAGGGAGGTGTCCCGACTTTAGTTGGGACGGAGGGGTTGCATTTCTGACTAACCCCCTCCCCCTCGCTTCGCTCGGGTACTCCCCCTTAGGATAAGGGCGAGAGGAGAAAGATGGTAAATGTTATACTAAGGTTATGCGCGTGAAAATAGTACTTTTGCTCGCGGGTATTGTCGCCATTTTTTTCTTTTTACTGCAAAAAGACAGCGGAAACATCGTTCGCATGAAAATAGGCGATGAAATATTTACCGTGCGTGTTGCAGAGACACAGAGTGAGCGCGAGCGCGGGCTCAGCGGAACGCCCGCGCTCGCGCAAAGCGAAGGAATGTTATTTGAGTTCCCTCAAAATGGCTTACATGCAATTTGGATGAAGGACATGCTCATTCCAATTGACATTGTGTGGCTGTCGGATGCGCTTTCGGTCATTGACTTAAGAGAAAATGTCTCTCCTGACTCGTTTCCGCAAATTTTTACTCCAAAATCGCCTGCGAGCTTCGTTGTGGAACTCGCTGCGGGTGCCGTAAAGGCATTTAGCATCAAAGAGGGAAGCCGAGTAGAGATTTTCGCGGAGTGAAACCAATTTCTGTGTTTACAGTATTTTTTTTCGTGTTCGGTTGCCTGTTTTTTGAGTTTTCCACAGCGACACGAGCCGCTCGCGCGCGTAGAATTACAAAACATAAAAATTATTATTTATTTTTTCTTTTCACCATGCCAAAAGATGCGGAAAAAGCAATGAGGGGGAGCGCGTTCGTCAAGAGCGTCAAAAAACGCGACGGTTCAATCGTTTCGTTTGATGCGTCGCGCATTTCCAACGCGATTAACAAGGCAATGATTCAGACAGGCGAAGGTTCTCCGGAAGAAGCTGGGCTGGTGGCGACAAAAGTATTCGCCGATTTGGTGCGGATTACGAAAAAGCACAAGAATTTCGTGCCTACGGTGGAAGGAATTCAGGACTCAGTAGAAAAAGAGCTTATTCTCAGCGAATATGTAAAGACGGCGAAGGCGTATATTCTTTACCGCGAGAAGCGCGCGAAGCTGCGCGAGAAAGGGTTTGCCGTGCCGGAGCGCGTTAAGAATCTTGCGCTGGAAAGCAAGAAATATTTTAAAAATCCGCTCGGTGAATTCGTATATTACCGCACCTACTCGCGCTGGATTACGGAAGAAAATCGCCGCGAGACATGGATTGAGACCGTTGCTCGGTATGTTGATTTTATGAAAGAGAATCTAGGCAAGAAACTGAAAGAAAAAGAGTATGCCGATATTAGAGCTGCAATTCTGAACCAAGCGGCAATGCCGTCTATGCGACTTCTGCAATTCGCAGGGAGTGCTGCGCGCGCGACCAATGTGTGCGCATACAACTGCTCGTACATCGCGCCGTCAAAGGTTGAGGACTTCGCGGAAATTATGTATGTGTCTATGTGCGGTACAGGCGCGGGGTGGTCGGTGGAGAGCCAGAATGTCCAACAGTTTCCGCAAATAAAATTCCAGACAGGAAAAAAACTTTCAACGCACACGGTTGCCGACAGCAAAGAGGGGTGGTGCGATGCGCTGACGCTCGGGCTAAAAACATGGTACGACGGCAAAGATATTGAGTTTGACCTATCTCAACTCCGCCCAGCCGGCGCGCGCCTTAAGACAATGGGCGGCAAGGCATCCGGTCCTGAGCCGTTGCGCCGTTTGCTCCAGTTTGCCCGCGCAAAGATTTTGTCCAAACAAGGCAAGCGTCTTTCCAACCTGGATGTGCACGACATAATCTGTATGATTGGCGACTGTGTCGTTGCGGGCGGCGTGCGCCGAAGCGCGATGATATCGCTCTCCGACCTTGAAGACGAAGCGGTGCGCGATGCAAAGAAAGGCCAATTCTACCTCTCCGACCCACAGCGCGCGCTCGCGAACAATTCTGCTGTGTATGTGCGCAAGCCGGAAGCAGGGCAGTTTCTTGATGAGTGGGTGGCGCTCGTAAAGTCCGGAAGCGGCGAGCGCGGTATATTCAACCGAGGCGGGCTTGCGAAGACATTGCCCGCGCGGCGGATTGAACTCTTGAAAAAACTCGGCTACTTTGACGACGCGGGTACGACATTGACTGGGCTTATAGGCATCAATCCGTGCGGCGAGATTATTTTGCAGTCAAAACAATTTTGCAACTTGTCGGAGGTGGTTGCGCGTTCTGGAGACACAATTGAAACGTTGAAGGCGAAAGTGCGTCTCGCGACGATTATCGGCACCTATCAATCAACACTTACAAATTTTCCGTATCTTTCCAAGGAATGGAAGGAGAATTGCGAAAAGGAGCGCTTGCTCGGCGTGTCCATTACCGGCCAGTGGGATTGCCCTGTGGTGCGCGAGGAGAATACGCTGGACATTTTGCGCAAGGAAGCGATTAAAGTGAATGTTGAGTTTGCAAAGCGATTCGGAATCAATGCATCCACCTGCATTACCTGCGTCAAGCCGTCGGGTACGCTTTCCCAATTAGTTGACTGTTCGTCGGGCATACACCCGCGCCATTCTCCGTATTACATCCGCCGCATCAGGATTGCCGCAACCGACTCGCTTTTCAAAATGCTTAAAGATCAGGGGGTGCCGTATTATCCCGAGGTGGGACAATCTACAGAAAGCGCAACAACTTTCGTGTTGGAATTCCCCGTGAAGGCGCCGAAAGGAGCAATTTTTCGAGACGACATTTCAGCGCTTGACCTTCTCAAGCATTGGAAAAATGTAAAGACGCGCTACACCGAACATAATCCATCCGCTACGATTTCTGTTGGCGACAGTGAGTGGCTCGCGGTGGCGAATTGGGTGTATGAAAATTGGGACATCATCGGCGGGCTCTCGTTCCTTCCGCGCGAGAATCATGTGTACCAGCTGGCGCCGTACGAGGCGGTAGACGAAAAGCGTTACGCAGAGCTCGCGAAACGGCTAGAGCATTTGGACTACTCAAAAATTATTTCATACGAAAAGCAAAACGAAACCGATTTAAAAAAAGAGCTCGCCTGCGTCGCCGGGGTGTGTGAGATTGTTTGAGTTTCTTTGCTATGTTATAATAAAAGTTAGTGCCGCGCTGGATAGCTACCCAAACATTTTGCTTTGCAAAAATGTTTTAGGGAGGAAAGTCCGAACACTCACCCCGACTTTATGGAGGGGTTAAAAAGGTAGCAGGTAACGCCTGCCGTCCGCAAGGATAGAGATGCGAACAGAAACGACCCGGTTAAGTCCGGCTGAAACGGCAAAATTCTTACCCGAGTGCAAGTCCGTGTCCTGCATAGCTTTACGCGAAGCAGGAAGTGACGCTACAGGTTGTTGGCGACAACAATCGCAGATAAATGGCTATCTCCGCAGATGATGCGGAACAGAATTCGGCTTATAGGCGCGGCACGACAGATGAAAGACCACTCGCGAAAGCGGGTGGTTTTTCTTGTGTGTGTTTGGTATGCTGTAGGCACTCTTTTATTATTCTTTTTTATTTTCGTATTATGGACGAAACAACTATAGCGGGCAATGAAGAGGCCTTAGAAATAACACATTCGGAGTCGCTGCTTGACCGTCTCGCGCGGTGGAGTTTATTCGCCGCTTTCTTTCTTTTGCCGATTTTTGCTATTCCATCCGCATCTATACCGTTCGGGTTTTCCAAAACAGCACTGTTTATTATGTTGACTGCACTCGCTGGAGGCCTTTGGGCAATCGCGCGCCTGCGCGACGGCGAGATTTCGTTTCCGCGCACCGCGCTTTTTCCGATTTTGCTTGCGCTTGTTGTAGTTGGCGCGATATCAACCCTTTCTTCTGGCGCAGTTGCGCTATCTTGGAGCGGCGCGTTCTTTGATGTCGGCTCGCTCTCGTTTCTTGTCGCGCTTGCAGTATTCCTCTTTTTATTTGCGGCGCTTATTCGCTCGGCTGAACAGGTCTTTTACGCGTACCTTCTTTTCTTTGTTTCCGCAGGTCTGGTAGCGCTTTTCCACGCCATCCGTTTTATAGGAGGTCCCGATATGCTGTCTTTCGGTTTTTTTGGCTCTCCAACTTCCACACTACTTGAACGATGGAACGATTTAGGGGTGTTTTTCGGAGCCGTAGTTGTATTCACGCTGACCACTCTTGAGTTTGTAAAATTACGCGCAGGATTGCGCGCGGCACTCGTGGCAGCGCTCGCGCTGTCGCTTGTAATTCTTGCAGTAGTAAATTTTACTCTCGTGTGGCTCCTGCTCGCAATATTTTCTCTGGTATTTCTAGTGTATCTCATTTCATTCAAACATATTTCGCGCGCAGGATTTGAAGATGTTCGTTTATCGGTTTCGCCGCAGAACGCGGAAAAGCAATCTGTGGGAGAAAATGATGTCGTTACACCTAGGAAGATTCCAATTATTTCACTTTTGGTATTTGTGTGTTCCGTTGCATTTGTTTTGTTTGGAGGTCCGCTCGGAAACAAGATTTCTGGACGGCTCAACATTATCGCTTTTGACGCGCGCCCGTCATTCGGCGCAACGCTATCCGTGGCGCGCGAGACGCTCAAAAATGCTCCGTTTTTCGGCGCAGGTCCAAATCTATTCGTTCGAAAGTGGCTTGCGTACAAACCTCTCGGAGCGAACCAAACCATTTTCTGGAGTACGGACTTTTCATCTGGAGTCGGATATCTTCCGACCGTGCTCGTTACGACAGGACTTCTCGGCGCGGCGGCGTGGCTCTTATTCCTCGCATGGTATGTATGGCTTGGTATGCGATTCATACTCTCGCTTTCCGCAGACAAAGTAATGCGGTATCTTGTCGGCGCATCGTTTCTTACCTCGCTTTTTTTGTGGTGCGTTCTGTTCTTTTATTCCGCTGGCGCCGTCGTTTTAGCCTTCGCGTTTGCGTTCACTGGCCTCTCTCTTGCGGCGCTTTCGTGTGCAGGAGCGCTTTGCCGCGCCTCGTCCGATTTTTCCAAAAGCCCTGCGCTTTCATTTGCGTGTGTTCTTGGGCTTATTGTGTTTTCGCTTGGATGTGCGGCTATTGCATACGGAGTTGGGAATCGTTTCGTATCTGCAGTGTGGTATGCAGAAGGCGTGCGTGCTGCAAATGAACGCGGAGACACAGCGGAAGCGGAACTGCTTATCGCGCGCGCGTCGGAACGCGCACCACTTGATGTGTATATGCGCGCGCTCGCAGAGGTGTCGCTCGTGCAAATGAATACACTTCTTACACAAGCCAACGAACAAAATGCAGACGCAACGCGTGAGGCGTTTCAGCTCTCGCTCGGAAGGGCAGTTGAATACGGAAGAAGTGCAACCGCGTTGGATGACGGAAATTATGCGAACTGGCTTTCTTTGGGTCGCGTGTACGAGGCGGTCGTTCCTTTGAAAATAGGCGGCGCGTACGAAAACGCGCGCGGCGCGTACGAAGAAGCGCTTCGTTTAAATCCGAAAAATCCGGCAATCACGCTCTCCATCGCGCGGTTGGAAGCCGCGAAGGGCGACAATGCGCGCGCGCGTGAGTTTATCGCACAGTCCTTACAGCTCAAGCCGAATTATACGGAAGCAATCTTTTTCTTGTCGCAAGTAGAGGTTCAGGAGGGGAATATAAAAGATGCGATTCAGTCGGTTGAAGCAGCAACTATTTTGGCGCCCAAAGATTCGTCAATCCGCTTTCAGCTCGGTCTCCTCAAATATAATGAAAAGGATTTTCGCGGCGCTGCTGACGCATTTGCGCGCGCGGTCGCTCTGAACGAAAATTATGCGAATGCGCGCTATTTCCTAGGGCTGTCGTATGAACGTTTAAATCGCGACAGCGAGGCCGTCGCGCAGTTTGAATGGCTTGCAAAGACAAATCCCGACAACAAAGAAATTGCACTTATCTTAGGAAATCTGAAAGCCGGCCGCGCTCCTTTTGCCGATGCGTTGCCGCCTGTTGACGAGAAGCCGGAAAAACGTACAACGCTCCCAATTAAAGAAGACGATAGGGGCGATGAATAATGGTCAAAAGATTTTTAGCATTTTTCCATTCTGATGTGCGCGGTCTCCACGAAGCCGCGTACCTTTTGGGCGCATTCGCATTTCTCTCGCAGGTACTCGCTCTTCTTCGCGACCGCTTGTTTGCGTCGTCATTTGGCGCAGGGGCACTTTTGGATTCCTACTACGCGGCATTTCGCATTCCCGACCTAATTTTAGTTATAGGCGCGTCAGTCGTATCTGCGTCAATCCTCATTCCGTTTTTGGTGGAGAGGATGGAGAAAACGGGAGATGGAGGAAAGGGTTTCGTTGACGCAGTATTCTCATCTTTTTTTGCCGGCATTGTATTCGTGTCGGTAATAGCGTTTTTACTAACTCCGTTTTTAATAAAATTATTTTTTCCAACCGCCTCAATTTCTTCCGAATTTTTCAGTGACACTGTTTTACTTACGAGAATAATGCTTCTTCAGCCGATTCTTTTAGGTATTTCCAACTTATTCGGAAGCATTGTACAGGCGCGCCGCAGATTTTTCGTGTACGCGGTCAGTCCGCTTTTGTATAACATAGGTATTATAGGCGGCGTCGCGTTTTTGTATCCTGTGATGGGTATTTCTGGGCTTGCGTGGGGCGTTGTTGCGGGAGCATTTCTACATCTTGCCGTACAAATTCCTTCGGTTGCGTCAGCGGGGCTTCTCCCGCGCCCGACGCTACACTGGCGTATCGCTGAATTGCGTCAAGTTGTTCTAATATCGCTACCGCGAACCGCAGCGCTCGGCGCATCCAATATCGTAACGCTCTTTTTGCTTTCCATCGCTTCATCGATTGGCGCGGGCTCTATCGCAATCTTTACTCTCGCATGGAATCTGCAATCCGTGCCGCTTTCAATCGTCGGGGTAAGTTATTCGCTCGCCGCTTTTCCTACACTCGTGCGCCTTTTTTCCAGAAACGGCAATGGGGAATTTCTCGGTGCGGTTTCTGAATCGTTCAAACATATCGCTTTCTGGTCGTTTCCCGCCGCGGCGCTCTTCATTGTTTTGCGTGCGCAAATTGTGCGCGTTGTGCTTGGCGCAGGTGCCTTTAGCTGGACGGACACGCGGCTCACTGCCGCCGCGCTCGCGATATTTGCAGTGTCAATTGTTGCACAAGGAATTATTCTACTCTTTGTGCGCGCGCACTACGCTGCGGGGGAGACAAGCCGTCCGTTTTGGGCGAGCGTTATTTCAGGCGCGCTGACGATTGCTCTCGGCTATGGGTTTGTGGCGTGGTTTGCGAACTACAGTTCTTCGCGATTTTTCATTGAAGCACTCCTGCGCGTGACAGATGTCGCTGGAACGACAGCGCTCGCACTACCGCTCGCGTATTCACTGGGTGCTCTCGCGAACCTCGCGCTTTTATGGTGGATGTTTTCGCGCCGTCACGGAGGATTGTGGGCTCATGTGCGGCGGCCACTTGGCGAAAGCTTTTCTGCCTCCGTTATCGCCGGAGCGATAGCATATGCCGGTCTCAATTTCTTTGATAATTTTCTTGATTTGCAAAAGGTTTCGGGGATATTTTTACAAGGACTTTTCGCCGGCATTCTCGGTATTACTGCATGGGTCACGGTGCTTTACGCGCTCAAAAGCCGCGAGCTTGCGGGTGCATGGGCGACAGTGCATCGCAAAGTATGGCGCGCACGCCCGGTCGCTCCAGACGCCTCCGAAAATCCAACTTTGTAATTATTTTACTCCGCGCAGAAAGTCCTCGTAGCCCATTTCTTTTTTTCCTTCCGGCACGACGCGTGTGATGGCGAGTTTTTCGTCCTCATATTTCGCGTCTTTTATAATGACACGCGTTTTGCAGTGCATAAAGTAGGTGCCGATAGAGCCATCAAAAGCGCGGATTTTGAGGAAGTTCTGAAATGCATTTCCGGCGAGGTCAATCAACCCATCGGACTTTGTAAATTTCTTCGTATAAGTCGCCTTCGCCTCATCTTGCGGTACGGCTTTAATTTCCCCGGCGACCCATTTCGGTATCACCTCCGCAAGCAACTTCCCTCCTTCGTGCGCAAGTATTTTTCTGAGCCATTTCGCACCCGATGTTTGAAGCCCGAGAGCATCAGGTGCGGATTTGGATTGCGCAACAATCGGTCCCGCATCCATTTTTTCCGTTACTTGCATAATCGTTACGCCGATTTCTTTTTCGTTATTTAAGATCTGGCTTTCAATCGGCGACGCCCCTCGGTACTTTGGAAGCAAAGACGGATGCACATTCAGCGCGCCTTTTTCGGGAATGTCTAGAATTTTCTTCGGAATGATTTTTCCGTATGACGCTACAATAAATAGTTGGTAGTCGGTAGTTAGTAATGAGTAGTCAGAAGAAACGGGAATATGATTTTCTTGCGCCCAGAGTTTGGCTGGTGAAGGAAGTGTTTTTAGGCCACGACCTTGCCGGCTGTCGTGTACAGTAATAATCATAGACGGCAGAAAATCGGCGCGCTTTAGTTCATCAAGCACGGTAACGGAAAAATCGTCAGTTCCAAAAAATACAAACTTCATTTTTTTAATTCTTCCGGTGGAATATCAATAATATCTGTCGCTTTGTCGATAAAAAGTATGCCATTCAGGTGGTCCACTTCGTGTTGGAAGATTTGCGCTAGAAGTCCCGCCGCGCCGCGCGTGATTTTCTTCCCATCCGCGTCGTATGCTTCCAGCGTCACCTTCGCGGCACGCTTCACCTGCCCGTACAAGTAGCGGAGCGATAGGCACCCCTCTTCAACAGTTTGCTTTTCTCGCGAGATTTTCGTAAGTACAGGATTAAAAAAAACTGCATCGGGCGGCGTGTGGGCGCTTGCTGTCTCGTCTGTACTTTTGCGCGCGAGGCGCGCGAGCACCCTTCCAGACACAATAAAGAGACGGACGGACTCTCCGATTTGCGGCGCCGCGAGCGCCACGCCATCGTCCTCTTTCGCAAGCGCCGAGCTCATATCTGCGAGCATTGCGCGCATTTTCTCTGTTTTTATTTCATCAAGCGGCACTTCGCGCGCTGCGAAGCGAAGTGTTTTCTCGTCTTTGACGATGTGCACTGTATGTGTCGGCATAGGCGCATTATATCACGATTTAAGCACTCCGAAAAACTTTTTACTGAAACTGTCGGATTTTTCGCATTGGCTGAAAAGCCAATACAGGTCTTGTTCTTTAAGATGCCGAACGAGCCCATTTATTTGCCCCCATGTCGCCGGCTTCCACTTCGTGCCGATCCGCTCTGCGTTTATTTTGTCCGTAAGTCGCTGAATAAGTTCCTGCCGCTCGCTCGCGCCTCGTGGTGTCTCTGCGCGCTTCTTCTTTAACTCTTCAATATATGTTTTAGAGATTTCCATAGTGAGAATATAAGATACTGTAGTACAGGACTTGCATTGTTTTATGTGATTTGCTATATTGTGCGTACAAATGGCCACATGGCCCTGGAGACCCCGCCTCACGGCGGGGTTCGTTCGTTCATGGAGTAATAGAAACCTTTACAATACGCTCTTTGATTTCTTTAAATAGCGTGTGGTCAATTCTTCGTATTCTGCGGCTTAATCGCTTAGTACTGATGAGCCGAAGTTGTGAGAGAATTGCGGCAAATCTTATATTTTGATGTATAAATGCAAAATAATACTGATTGTCTTTAATTTTTGTCGTAAGAGGTACGACAAGCACGATGTTCCTATTAAATTTTTTAATGACGAGAGCAGGCCTTTCAAACGATTCATTTTTACCGTCTTCTTCATCCCCAACATTGATACCAAAAGAACACCACCAAATCTCTCTTTCATGAACAAAGCTACAAAACTCGCTTTTATGAATTTCTTTTTTTCTTTTGTTCCATGCATCAAAATCTTTATACATGATTATGAGTATATCAAAAAAGAGTTTGCAAATAAAAACCACCGGACATTGTTTGTCCGGCAGTATACATAAACAAAATCACTTTCCGGTTTTTTTCTCACGATTAGCGGCAACTATTGAACGAATAACCTCGCTAGGCAATGAATCCATGTGCGTGATTTTCTCCGCTTCTCGAATTTCCGCGAGTTCTTCTTGGGTGATATCCGGATACATAATTACTGCGCGAACAATACTTTGTAGCACTTTAGTGGAGCCAGTAATCACATGTATCGCCTCGGCTTCAAGCCCATAACGAAACGCCGCACTTAGAACACCAATATAAAATCCTTTCTTTTTGCGCGGCTTTCCAGAAATTGATCTTTGTACATTCTGTCTACTAGTACCACATTCTTTAGAAAGTCTCTGCTGTGTCCATCTTTGCTTTTCCAAGAGTAGTTTCGCCAAATCTGATATAGTCATTCTTAACCTCTTTTTAATTTAAGTTTTGTTTTTTCTATAATTATCCTAGCATAATATACATAATTTGTCTAGATCGTTTTGATTGATTTACAAAGCCGCGTGCGAGCCGTACAATACGATTTCTATGGCGGATGATTTTTTCATCGTTCAGGGGCTTGGTGGAAAGCGGACGCTTGTTGGGGAACTCCCAGTGCGTGGTTCAAAAAACGCTGCGCTCCCAGCGATGGCGTCTGCGCTTCTTTTTGACGGTGCGCTCACGCTCGGAAATATTCCACTGATTGAAGATGCGGGCTTTTTGGGAGACATTCTGGAAGAGCTCGGCGCACAAGTGAAGCGGGGCGGAAACGGCGATTTAATTCTTGATACACGAAAAGTTAACGCGACAGCACTTCCGCGCGAGATTGCGAAACGGATGCGCGCGTCCGTGATTCTCGCGGGTCCTCTCCTTGCGCGCTTCGGCGAGGTCTCGTTTCCGCACCCCGGCGGGTGCGTTATCGGCAATCGCCCGATTGACTTTTTTTTGGAAGGATTTCAGAAAATGGGTGCGCAGTACGAAGAAGCAAAAGACGGTTATCGGCTTCGCGCGCCATCGGGTGGTTTGCGTGGAACTGATATTTTTTTCCGCCAGCCGACCGTGACTGGTACGGAAACATTAATGCTCGCGGCTGTGCGGGCGCACGGCGCGACAACGCTTCGGAATGCAGCAATGGAGCCGGAGGTCGTATTTCTAGCGGAGCTTTTACGCGCCGGAGGCGCGCAAATAAATGGAGAGGGAACTCCGACAATTGAAATAACTGGTAAAGACAAACCGCTTCGCGTTCCGCATAAAACGCCGCGTGTTATTCCAGACAGGATTGAAGCTGGAAGCTTCCTCATTCTCGCAGCGCTCGCCGGAAAAGATATTTTAATAAAGCACTGCGAGCCGGAACATATTCGGGTTTTGATTGAGCTCTTGCGAACGGCCGGCGTTGATATTGAAGTTGGAAAGGACTTTATGCGAGTTCGCCCGCCTGTGCGGGCAAGCGAGTCGCTAGGGAAAGCGCAGGTGTATAAAAGTTTTGGAATAAAGACACATGAGTACCCCGGGTTCCCGACGGACTTGCAGGCGCCGGCAGTTGTCTTTTTGACGCAGGCGGAAGGTGAAGCGCTGGTGCACGAAACGATTTTTGACGGGCGGCTTGCGTATGCGAAAGACCTCTCCGCGATGGGCGCGAACATCACGCTGTGGGACGCGCATCGCGCGGTGGTGAAAGGCCCGACGCCGCTCAAAGGAAGAGAACTCCACGGACCGGATTTGCGCGCGGGGCTTGCGTATCTTATCGCCGCCATAATCGCGCGCGGGAAGTCGGTACTTCACAATGTGCGCTTTATTGACCGCGGGCATGAGCGCATAGAAGAACGGCTGCGCGCAATCGGTGTTATGATAGAGCGCGTGAAGAATTAAATGAGCATTTTTACTAAAAAATTGGGGATTGATTTGGGGACTGCGAATACGCTTGTTTTTGTGCCGGGGCGCGGCATTGTTTTGAACGAGCCGTCGGTAGTCGCTGTGTCAAAAGACGACAACAAAATCCTGGCGGTTGGAATTGAGGCGAAGCATATGGTTGGACGAACGCCTGACTCAATCATTGCATACCGTCCGCTCAAAGACGGCGTGATTGCGGACTACCGAGTTACAGAAGCAATGCTTCGTTATTTTATAGGGAAAGCGCTCGGCAAATGGAATATCTGGAAGCCGGAAGTTATGGTATCTGTGCCGGCTGGGGTTACAGGCACGGAGCGCCGCGCGGTAATTGAGGCGGCGCTTCGTGCGGGCGCGAAGAGTGCGTTTGTTGTGAAAGAGCCGGTGCTAGCGGCAATCGGCGCGGGCATCCCCATTCACGAACCGGCTGGGCATATGGTAGTGGATATTGGCGGCGGCACAACAGATGTCGCCGTCATCTCTCTTGGCGGTATCGTGTCGTCCATTTCGGTGAAGTGCGCGGGGAATCGATTAGACGCGGCGATTGCCGATTACATAAAAAAAACCTTCAATCTTGTTATTGGCGAACAGATGGCTGAGGAAATTAAGATTGCAGTCGGTTCGGCGGTGCCGGTGGAAGAAGCGGAAGAACTTACGATGTTGGTGCGCGGGCGCGATTTCGTGACAGGGCTTCCGCGCACTACGGATGTCCGCACGAACGATACCGTGAAGGCAATAGGAAAGGAGCTACGGGAAATCGTGCGCGCGATGCGGGATGTTTTGCAAGAAACACCACCTGAACTTTCTGCGGACATCATAGACCGCGGCATCACGATGACTGGCGGCTCGTCGCATTTGCGCAACTTTCCAGAACTCGTATTTCGCCGCACGGGCGTGAAGGCGGCACTCGCAAAGGACCCGCTCTTTTGCGTTGCGCGAGGCACCGGCATCGCGCTGGACCACTTAGACGCGTACAAAAAGAGCATTATTGCGAAGAGGTAATTTTCTATGTTTTCAGATGGAATTAAAAACCTAACACATCACGCATACTGCGTCGCGGGGGCGGGGGTGGAGAATGTTGCGGAGTTTGCGGAAAAGATTCGCACTGTGTTCGGCATTGAGCGCGGAAGTCCTGATGTGGTGGCGCTTGCGGTGCCGTCGTTTGGGATTGACGATGCGCTCGAGTTTCGCAGGTGGGCAGAGAACCGCGCGGTTAGTGGAGGCAAAAAGTTTTTTGTGTTTGGGGTGGATAGTATTACTCACGAGGCGCAGAATGCGCTTCTCAAAACCTTTGAGGAGCCGACGCCGCACACGCATTTTTTCTTGCT
>MHSA01000005.1 GCA_001821135.1 Candidatus Taylorbacteria bacterium RIFCSPLOWO2_01_FULL_48_100
GTGCTCGGGGATTGGGCCAGCAATCGGCGCGCCGTATCCGCCCAAAACATCCTCTACTAATTTATTTTTATCCAGCGCTGCATCAAGCGCGCGCCGCACCGTTTTGTCGGCAAGGACCTTTGACTGATTTTGATTGAAGAATACGCCGAACACACGCGGCAACGGGGTACGCTCTGCTCTGATTCCTTTTTCTTCTAAAGCACGCGCTTCTTTCGGGGATATGCCACCCATACTTTCAATTTCTTTCCGCGCGAACGCGTCAATAAGCGAGGACTCGCTCCCGTAAAAGCGGAGCGTGATGCGGCTTATGTACGGCGCGCCGAGCGCGTACTCCGCGAATGGCGCAAGTGTGTAAGCGGTCGGGACTCGCGACGCGTTTTCGTCTACGCGTATGAAGCGATACGGCCCTGCGCCGACTGGTTCGCTGTTTAACGGGTTAAATTGGAAGCTTTCCGTATCGATATTCTTCCAAAGGTGTTTCGGTAGTATGCCTATTGTCGTATTTTCCAAAAATGGCGCGTACGGGCGCTTGAGCGTGAGGCGCACTTCGCGCTCACTCACTTTTTCCGCGGTAACGCCCTCCCAATTCGCGCGCTTCACGCTTTTGACGAGCGGGTCTTGCGCCTTTTGTACTGTAAAGATTACATCGTCTGCGGTTACCGGCGCGCCGTCGTGAAATATTGCGTTCGGTTTTATAATAAAAGTATAAGAACGACTGTCTTCTGAAATTGAGTAGATTTCAGCAAGGTCGGGAATGAGCGCGCCTTCAGGCGTCGCGCGCAAAAGTCCGCTATACACAAGCGCGGTCAAGTCGCGGTCCGCATCGCTCGCGGCGAGGAGCGGGTTCACGAAGCGCGGCGTGCCGATAATTCCTTCGGTAAGCGCGCCACTGGCGCGCGGAACTTCAACGAGGAAAAAATTATTCGCTTGCGCTACGAGCGCTAAGGCAGATGCGGTTAGAAGTCCAGCAAACAAGCCGAACAGCATTCGTTCGGTTTTAGAAAAAGCCGCGCGCGCCACATCCAGCCGACCGAAAAAGGGAACCGTCACGCGGCGCGTGAGAAATTTGGAAATTCGTTTTAGCACAAAGAATTAAATAAGGTGTCCGGCAATTGCCGAAAGGAAAAACAAAATGGCGATGACAACGGTGCCATAGAAGAGAAACTTTTCCGCTCCGCGGCGCGTGTGGAAGCCGGCGGCAAAGTTGTCGCCGAACGCGCCTCCTAGCCCCGCGGCGGATTGCTGAAGCAATATCCCCGCAATAAGCGCGACCGAGAGGAAAACCTGTATGTACGGAAGAATCTCTGCAAGCATTGTCGTAATTACAAAAGGATAGCACAGTGGAGGCGGGAGCGCAAATTAAAAAAGCACCCGATGTAACTCGGGTGCCGTACACAAACTTCTTTCAGTTTCCACGCCGACTTCTCCAAAAACGCCTTTCCGCTACTTCTCGGTCGGTCGTTTCTTCAATCCCAGCGACCCAATACAACTTGTCCCCATTCGGTTGGATGTACTCACTAATGGAATCAACTAGCGTCGCGGCTTGGTCAAAGTCAAACCCGTCTCTTTTTTTCATCGTTTTCCGGGTTTCCGGGCCACAACCGCCGTCAGCGATAAGTCCGTTTGCTTTTTGGTATTCCTGTAGCCACTTGATGCCGGTTGGACCAAGTACGCCATCAATCTCAATGCCGTCATCGCCTTTGTTGTTTTTCTGCGCCCAATCTTTCAAGAAAATAAGAAGATTGTTCACAACTTTTCCGGTAGAACCATTTTCAAGGAAGGGAGGTGGTGTCTCAAATCTCATTTTGACCCTTTCGTTTGTTTTTTGTTTTCGCTTTTCCAAGCAATAACCTATCATAATCTTCATGCGCCCGCAAGCGCGGGTAGTGCTTTTTCCATAGTCGCCACTAATCCTGTGAGAAGCAGCTTCTCACAGGATGTGATAGAATTGTTCCATGAGAAAAGAACCGTACGATGTTGGTTCGTATGTTCATGTAGTAAAACGCGGTGGGCGCGGGTTGCCCATCGTACGCGATGATATTGATAAATGGCGTTTCCTGCTCTCCTTACTTCATGAAAATGACCGGTTCCATTCTGAAAACTGGTTTAGAGATCTTATGGACTATAAGCTCGCGAATACTTTTACTCGGCCACCCATATGGCCGGAGCACCGACCGATTGTAAAAATACTAGCGTTCACTTTAATGCCGAATCATTTCCACTTATTATTGAAAGAAATAAGAAAAGACGGAGTTTCTCTTTTTATGGAAAAGGTCGGTAAAGCAATGACTCATCATTCCAATAAGAAAAATAGAGAAAAAGGTTCTTTGTTTCAAGGACCTTTCCGTTCTCGTACGGTAGATTCAGATGCGTATTTAAGATATGTCGCTGCATACATAATGGTTAAAAATGTATTTGAGTTATATCCAAAAGGAGGACTCAAAAAAGCATCGGAGAACTTTAATGCCGCGTGGAAATGGGCAATTCAATATCCGTATTCAAGTTTGACGGATTATTCTGAAAAGCGCGCCTGCCCAATTATTGATAAAGATTTATTAGGAGAGGTAATTGGTTCACCCATTGCATTAAAAAACTTAGGTCGCGATTTTATTTCCGGTCAAAAAACTGACACTGCGCTTTCTGAAAGGGTAATTCTTGAATGACTTTACGGTTCTGTGAGAAGCAGCTTCTCACAGAATCCCGAAGCTCTTTTTTATCCTTTGTGTTTTATATCCATAAATATGTAAGCATATCTGCTTTTCTCTGTCAAGTTGCGCGCGGGTGCGGAGCGGGTTATATTATGAGTAAGAAATAGCTTAATTTTTTAGAAATATATGGTGAAAAGTAAAACACAAATCGCGACTCCGAAGATTTTCCCGCTCGGCGATCGCGCGCTTATTAAGGTGCAAAAGTCGGAAGGCGAGAGCGAGCGCGATTCCGGCATTATTATTCCTGCGACCGTGAAAGAAGACCGCGGCGCGAAGCGCGGCACTGTTGTTGCGGTTGGCGACGGTAGATACGAAGACGGCAAGATTATTCCCGTGAGAGTGAAAGCTGGCGATGAAGTATTGTTTCAATGGGGAGATGAAATTACCGTTGACGGCATTGAATATCATATAGTCGGCGAGTCAAGTATTTTAGCGGTTATAAAATAAACAAATATGTCTAAAATAATTTTGTACAATGAGGATGCGCGGCGCGCGCTTCAGCGCGGAGTGGACAAGGTGGCGCGCGCGGTGAAAATTACCATTGGTCCACGCGGCAGAAATGTCGTGTTGGACAAGGGGTACGGCGCGCCGACAATAACAAACGACGGCGTGTCAATCGCGAAAGAAATTTCTCTGAAAGATAAGTTTGAGGATATGGGCGCGGAGATTGTGAAAGAAGTTGCGAATAAGACGAACGACAACGCCGGAGACGGCACAACTACAAGCGTGATTTTGACACAAGCGATTTTTAACGAAGGCGTGCGCGAGACGGGAATGGGTGCGAACGCGATGGGGCTCCGCTTCGGCATTGAAGAGGCCGTTAAATATACCGTAAAGGCGCTCAAGGAAATTGCGAAGCCGATTAAGAGCGATGAGGAGATAAAGCAGGTGGCGAACATCTCTGCGGAAAATGAAGAAATAGGCGCGATTATCGCAGGCACAATAAAGAAAGTCGGCAAGGACGGCGTCGTTACTGTGGAAGAGTCGCAATCGGTCGGTGTTGATTCCGAAGTGGTGGAAGGGTTGCAATTTGACCGCGGCTATGTGTCGCCGTATATGATTACGAACGCAGAGCGGATGGAAGCGTCGTACGAAGACCCGGCAATTTTGATTACCGATAAAAAGATTTCAGGCATTAAAGAGATTTTGCCGCTTTTGGAAAAGCTCGCGCAGACGGGTAAGAAAGAGCTTTTGATTATTGCAGAAGATGTGGACGGCGAAGCATTGACGACTTTTGTACTGAACAAAATCCGCGGCTCTTTCAATGTGCTCGCGGTGAAGGCACCCGGCTACGGAGACAATCGCAAAGAACAACTCACCGACATCGCGACAGTTGTCGGCGCGAAAGTTATTTCCGAAGAACTCGGTATGAAGTTGGAAACGGCGACCATTGACGCGCTCGGCCGCGCGCGCAAGGCGATTGCGACCAAAGACAATACGATTATCGTCGGTGGGAAGGGAAAGAAAGACGCGATTGAGGCGCGCGCGGCGCAACTCCGCAAACAGCGCGATGATACGGAGTCAAAATATGATAAAGAAAAACTGGACGAACGAATTGCGAAGCTTACTGGGGGCGTTGCGATTATACGCGTAGGCGCAGCGACTGAAACGGAAATGAAATATCTGAAAATGAAGATTGAAGACGCAGTGAATGCGACCAAGGCGGCGATTGACGAAGGCATTGTCGCGGGCGGAGGCGTTGCGCTCATTCGCGCGGGAGAGAAACTGCGCGATTGGATTAAGCGTGAGGAAATGAAGGGCGATGCGGCGAAGGAATTCTTTGCTGGAGCAAAGATTGTGCTCCGCGCGCTGGAAGCGCCGCTCCGCCAGATTGCGGAGAACGCAGGCAAAGACCCAGGCGTTATTGTTGAAAAAGTGCGCGAGGCGAAAAATCCGAACGCAGGCTATGATGCGCTGAAAGATGTTATGGTTGCAGATATGATAAGCGCGGGAATTGTGGACCCGGTGAAGGTTACGCGCCTCGGATTGGAAAACGCGGCATCCGCCGCGGCGATGCTTCTCACAACCGAAGCGGCGGTTGCTGAAGAGCCGAAAGAAGAAAAACCGCCGATGGGCGGAGGCGGCGGGATGCCGGGTGGAATGGGAGAGTATTAAAAATAAACGGCTCAACGCGCGCTGAGCCGTTTTTCGTGATATACTCTTATAGTATGAATACACAAAAAGGATTCGCATCAATCGTTTGGGTTGTTATCATTGCTGTGCTTCTAACTGGCGGCATTTATGTCTTTTACGCTTCAACTGGAAGGCCACTACCTTTCAGTGGCATTGACAATCCACCTAATCTGATTCGAGTACAGGATATTGAAAGAGGAAAACAATCCACTACGAATACAAGTGATTGGAAAACCTACCGCAACGAGGAGTACGGGTTTGAGTTCCAATCACCAGCTCGCAGAATAGAACTTTTCCCCGCTTCAAGTGCAGACTACCTTTACGAAGACCGAGAGTTCTATGGGATATATGGAATATCAAATCAAGATTATGCGGCACGAATTGATGTGTATCCGGACACTCCATTAGCTGTAGTGCTTCAAGACAACAGATTTATAAACACCGCGAGAGTTTTAAGTGAGATAACAAAAAACAGTATCTTATGGACTAAGGTTGAGGATTCGGATTATTTGTTTGAGAAAAACAAGATGACTTATCATATTGCCGGTGAGCAAGACCTCACCGCTCCAATTCTTTCAACCTTCAGATTCACGAAATAATATGTTAGTATTGATTTGTGAAATTAGAATTCACGAATCACGCAAAACATCGTTTATTTATAGAGCGCGGAATTTCGGTTGATGAGATTAAAAAGGTTATTCGCGAACCCGACAATATTATTCTACTTCCAGATGGTGTAGAGAAATGCGAAAAGGAAATAGGCAGAGATACTCTTGTGGTTGTGTATAGAAAAGAGAAAAATGTGTATATCATCATAACCGCGTATTTTAAATAAATTATGAAAATTACTTACGATAAAAAAGCGGACGCAATGTATATGTATTTCCAAAAAGGCAAGAAAGTTGCTCGCACGGTTGAGTTGGCGGATTTACTGATTGCTGACTTAGACAAACTTGGAAAAGTTATCGGGATTGAAATACTGTGCGCGTCTCGGCAATTTGCACACAGAGTGAAAAATAAAAAAGAAAAAGCGCTGCGCGCGTTTAGTACTGTAAATGTACCGATTCTCGCATTCGCATAATGTTTAGTAATTTAATTATAAAAATAACTAATAATAAAATATGAAAAAAACATGGCTTATTATTTTAGCGGTCGTGGTGCTTGCTGGGTTGTATGTATGGAGTTCGTACAACGGGCTCGTGTCTGGCGGGGTAGCGATTGACGGGCAGTGGGCGCAAGTGGAAACACAATACCAGCGGCGGCTTGATTTGATTCCGAACCTCGTCGCATCCGTTAAGGGCATTTTGAAACAGGAGCAGACAATTTTTACGGAACTTGCGGATGCGCGCTCGCGGTACGCGGGTTCAGTAACGGTTGACGAAAAGGCGCGCGCGGCGTCGGGCGTTGAGAGCGCGTTTGGGCGGCTCCTAGCGATTATGGAGAATTACCCGCAGTTGCGCTCGGCAGAAAATGTGAATGCGCTGATGAGCCAGCTGGAGGGGACGGAGAATCGCGTGTCGGTTGAACGCAAGCGCTTCAACGACGCGAGCGCGGCGTACAACTTAAAAACGAAACGATTCCCGAGTATGCTTATTGCGCGGCTTTTCGGTTTCGGCGAGCGCGCATACTTTGAGGCGGCGGCAGGAGCAGAGAACGCGCCTGCAGTGAATCTCTAATGAAGTTTATTTTTTGGTCATTATTATTTTTACCACTTACGGTTTTTGCGTACGCAAGCCCTGGGAAGCCGAGCGGATTTGTGAGTGATTTTGCTGGGATGTTTACTGCGGACGCCCGCGCGGTGTTGGAGGAAAAGTTGTCGAGGTTTGCGCGCGCGAGCGGGAATGAGATTGTTGTTGCAGCAGTTGCAACGCTGGGCGGAGATACGATTGAGAATTTTGCGGAAAAGTTATTTCAAGAATGGGGAGTTGGAAAAAAAGGCGAAGACAACGGCGCACTTATTTTGATTGCGCGAGACGAGCGTGAAGTGCGGATTGAAGTGGGGTATGGGTTGGAGCCGCTTCTGACTGACGCCGCGGCGAACGCGATTATCCGTACCGACTTCGCGCAGCATTTTGCAATCGGGGATTTTGCAGGCGGGCTCAATGCGGGTATTGATAGAGCGATTGAGATTGTTGCGAGTGGCGGCGCGAACGCGAGCGCGCCGTCCTCGGCGCGCGAGACAAGTTTCAATTCTTCCAACTTCTTTTTCTTTTTATTTTTCATCCCTCTCTGGCTTGCAAGCATTCTCGGTCGTTCAAAATCGTGGTGGGCTGGGGGAGTGGTGGGCGGCATTGCAGGCGTTGTACTTAGTTTTATATTCGGATTTTTGTATATCGGCTTTGCCGCTATCGTCGTGCTTATTCCGGTCGGGCTCCTTTTTGACTTCATCGTCTCGCGCGCGTATGCAAAAAGTGTCGGGCGTGGAATGCGCCCTCCGTGGTGGATTGGTGGAGGAGGCGGGCACGGCGGATTTGGCGGCGGGTTCGGGGGCTTCGGCGGCGGCTCGTCAGGTGGCGGCGGCGCAAGCGGAAGTTATTAAATATGCAAACAATAGAACTCAACCCATCTCTTGAGCAAAGCAGGCGCCTCAGGCGCCTGCGCTTTAGCGACCGCAAGTTTAAATACTTAATGGAGCCGACGCGCGCAGACAAGTTTCTAGAAAAAACGCTCTTACCTTACATTCCTCGCTCTATTCTCCCCAACTCTTTCACCGTTTTTCGTTTCGTTTCCATTCCGTTCATCGTCGCGTTTCTCCTCACTGGCAAAGATATAGCCGCTGTCGTCTTGTTTGCAGTATCCGCTTTTTCTGACGCGCTGGATGGTGCCTTGGCGCGCACACGCTACCAGATTACGGCGTGGGGAATTATGGCGGACCCGATCGCAGACAAGCTCCTTGTCGGGAGTGTTGCGTTTGTCGTGGTATGGGAACACTTCGGTTGGCCGCTCGCCGCAACGATTATTGGAATTGAAATAACGCTTGTCGTTTCTTCGTTCTTACGCTACCGCGGCAAACTTGTGCCCGCAAAAATGGTCGGGAAGCTCAAAATGGTTTTGCAGTGCGTTGGCGTTGGACTCGCACTTATGTATTCTGCTATTCCGTTTACTCCACTCCTACACGCCGCCGAGTATACATTGTATGCCGCGGTTGTATTCGGCCTCCTATCGCTTTTTGTGTACAGGTCTATATAATGGAAGTGCTATGAATAACTCGCGCACATTCAGAGTAAAAGGGATGCATTGTGCTTCGTGCGCGAGTATTATTGAACGAACAATCAAGAAAATTGATGGCGTGGAGAGTATATCTGTCAATAGCGGCACGGAAAACGCGAAGATTTCTTTTGATGAAAGCAAAACAAGCTCGGGATATTTCAATAAGAAATTAGAACCGCTTGGGTATTCGCTCATTATTCCGCAAATTCATAAAATGGGAAATATGTCTGCACGCGAAATGGGAATGAGCGAAAATGAACATGCTGAGCATCTAGGACTCAATCAATCCAAAAAAGAAAAGCTTGCTGAAATTGCCGATATGCGGACGAAAGTCATTTCCGCTATACCGCTTTCTATTATCAGTGCGGTTATTTTGGGTTTGGAGATATTAATAAAATATCAGATAGTTCCTGAAATGAACCCTGTTTTAATGGAATTTTTCCACCATCTTCTGCCTTTAATGGCTACCTATGTATTGTTTGTGGTAGGCACGCCGTACCTTCTCGGTTTTTACCGCTTTTTGCGTTACGGAAAAGCGAATATGGATACTCTTATCGGTATAGGCACGCTCTCCGCTTTTCTGTATAGTTTTGCCGTTACCGCATTTGAAGATGTTCTCCGTCCATTTCTTAATGTTGAGGCAACCTACTATGATGTTACGATTATAGTTATAACATTTATCGCGCTCGGCAAATATCTTGAAGCGCGCTCAAAAATAAAAACAGGTGATGCTATTGAAAAATTGCTTAATCTGCAAGCGAAGACCGCTCTTGTCGTTCGTGATGGCAAGGAAGTAGAAATATCTGTAAATGATGTAAAACACAGCGAGTTAATTATAGTAAAGCCAGGGGCAAAGATTCCTGTTGACGGAATAATTACCGAGGGTGAATCGTTTGTTGACGAATCAATGGTAACTGGCGAGCCAATGCCCACCAAAAAGAAAATCGGAGATAGTGTCGTGGCTGGAACGATAAATACAAGCGGAGCGTTTACCTTTAAAGCAACTAAAGTCGGCTCCGAGACCTTGCTTGCGCACATCATAAAAATGGTGGAAGAGGCGCAGGGGAGCAAGGCACCGATACAGGCGCTCGCTGACAAGATTTCCAGTGTCTTTGTGCCGATTGTGCTAGTAATAGCATTTCTCACTCTTGGTGTGTGGCTTTCGTTTTACGGTACTCTAGGATTTTCGCAAGCGCTCTCTTTTGGCCTTGTTTCTTTTGTCGGTATTTTGGTGATTGCTTGCCCGTGCGCGCTCGGGCTCGCGACTCCGACGGCAATTATCGTTGGAGTTGGTAAAGGTGCAAGGGAGGGAATTTTAGTAAAAGACGCGGCGACACTGGAAAAACTACACAAGGTAGATACGGTAATTGTTGATAAGACCGGTACGATTACAATCGGCAAGCCGACATTGGTTGATATCCAAAACTTTTCCGAGATGAAAGACGATGAGTTTGTTTCCATTCTCGCTTCGCTTGAGAAAAAGTCGGAACATCCGATTGCACACGCAATAGTGAATTACGCTAAGGAAAAAAGCATAAAGATAACTGAATCAGTGAACTTTGAGAGCATCAAAGGTAAGGGGTTGAGTGGGTTAATAAATGGCACAGAATATTTTGTAGGGAACGCTAAGATGATACACGACCTAGGTATATCGTTTGATTCGTCAAAAATAGAAAAGTTTACCGTGCAAGGCAAGACGCCTGTTATCGTTGCGGCAAATGGAAATGTGATGGGTTTTGTAATGGTCGCAGATGAAATAAAGAATGAGTCAAAAGATGCTATTGCTGGCCTGCATAAACTTGGAATAAAAGTAATTATGCTTACCGGAGATGATGAAAGGGCTGCGAAATATATGGCATCGCTCGTTGGTATTGATGAAGTTGTTGCAAATGTTATGCCACAAGACAAACTGGAAAAGATAAAAGAATTGCAGGCGAGAGGTCATATCGTGGCAATGGCTGGAGATGGTGTGAATGACGCACCGGCGCTCGCGCAGGCGGATGTTGGTATCGCGATGGCGACAGGCACGGATGTTGCGATTGAGTCCGCTGGTATCACGCTCCTCCACGGCGATATCTCTAAATTGGTAAAAGCAATTAAGCTTTCTAAAATTACGATGCGCGGCATCAAACAGAATCTTTTCTGGGCGTTCATTTACAATATAGTGGGCATACCGCTCGCATCTGGGATTTTCTATCCAATCTTTGGCTGGCTACTCTCGCCTGTGTTTGCAGGATTCGCAATGGCGATGTCTTCTGTGTCCGTAGTCGGCAACTCACTCAGAATTAAAAGCAAGAAGTTATAAAACATTGCTCGCTTTGTTAAAGGTAATTTGATATAATAAAATATATGAATATGCGTAATGCAAAATTACTCATAGGGCTTTTGGTTTTGTTTGCCTATGTAAGTATGGGAGTTTTTGGCTTGTTTGAGTCAGACCATACAGCCGCACTTCCAATGGATAATTGCCCCTACTCCTCAAACGGTTTTTCGGTGTGTGCAAATGGTCTTGACCATATAAACAAATGGCAGCAATTTTCCAACACACCACCTACCAAACTTTTTACTTTCTTGCTTTTTGCAGTCGGAATAGTTCTGTATGTTTTAGGAAGGAATAACCACACAAATCGCAAACCCATCTTTGATGCGTGGAGATTTTATATAAAGAAAGAGCAATCAAATATCTATCTCGACAAGATCACTCACTGGCTGTCTCTTTTTGAGAATAGCCCATCTTTCTATCGCAAGGCATAGCTCTTAATCTTTGTCGTAAAGTTTTTGGCTATGCCTTTTGAAATCCCCGCCAAGGGATTTTTTGCTATTTAATCAAAGAAAAATATGAAAGACAAAAATAAAATTATAGCGTTTATCGCTGTTATCGCAATTCTATTTATCGGGTTTTTCTTGTACGGAACGCCTGATAAAAATACGGACAAAGAAATAACCGACAACATTACTCAATTTGCCGGTATATCTGCACTAGAAACACCCGAAATCTCCTATGATTTCGGGAATATATCTATGAAAAACGGAAATGTAAGCAAAATCTTCAAGGTTATAAATCCAACCGACAAAGATATTAAAGTGCCGAGCTTAACTACTTCTTGTATGTGTACGACTGCGTATATCATCAAAGAAGACGGCAGTAGAAGCAGGCCGTTTGGAATGCCCGGACACGGCAGAGCCGTGCCTCAGGCAAATGCAATAGTAAAAGCGGGAGGGGCGCTTGATATAGAAGTTGTCTATGACCCGAATGCTCACGGTCCGGCAGGAATCGGCCGTATTGAGCGTTCTGTTTTTCTGGAAGATGAGAGTGGCGAAGCATTGGAGTTTAGGTTTAGGGCTACGGTAACCCCGTAAATGGTATGAAGAAAATAATTATTACCATCAGTGTTATTCTCGCCGCCATAGTAGTTCTGGTTATCCTAAAAAATAGTCCGGCAACTTCATCCATAATATGGAACATAAGCCAAGAGGGAACATGGC
>MHSA01000006.1 GCA_001821135.1 Candidatus Taylorbacteria bacterium RIFCSPLOWO2_01_FULL_48_100
GTATGGCCTGGTGGCGAAGTGGTAACGCTTTGGTCTGCAAAACCAACATGCGGGGGTTCGATTCCCCCCCAGGCCTTAATGCCCGGGTGGCGTAATTGGCAGCCGCGCCTGACTTAAGATCAGGTTCCGTAAGGAGTGTGGGTTCGACTCCCACCCCGGGCAAAAAAGATATCCGCCCAGTAGGATTCGAACCTACGACCCACCGCTTAAGAGGCGGTTGCTCTACCAACTGAGCTATGGGCGGTTGATAAAAAACTGTAACAGATTTACAGTATATACTCAATGGGCGGGTGGTGAAATGGCAGACACGCCAGCCTTAGGAGCTGGTGCCGCAAGGCATGGAGGTTCAAGTCCTCTCCCGCCCATAAAAAATGTGTTATAATTCACCCGCTCTTGCGGGATCGTCTAATGGTAGGACGCGACCCTCTGAAGGTCGTTATCTTGGTTCGAGTCCAAGTCCCGCAGTTACGAAAAAGGTCGGGTTTATTTTTATAAAAGTACTTTAAAAATATTATGAAAGGATTTCATCAGAATATTGAGAATCTGACGCTTGAAAACCGAAACTATCGGCGCGTTTTATACACCGGTGCGCAAAGCCAGCTCGTGCTGATGTTCCTCAAGCCGTATGAAGAAATAGGAATGGAGGCGCATCCTGACAATGACCAGTTTCTCTGTTTTGAGCGCGGGACGGGAAAAGTAATTGTTGACGGCAACGAATACGCAGTAGTGGATGGAGATGCAATCGTCGTACCCGCAGGTGCACAACACAATGTTGTAAATACCTCATCGGAAAATGAATTAAAACTGTACACTATTTACTCGCCCGCGCATCACAAAGACGGTATTGTTCGCACAACCAAAGCGGATGCCGAAGCGCGCGAAGCGGAGTTTGACGGAAAGACGACGGAGTAAAAAGAGGGACTATTCGTTTTCTTTTTCCTTTTCCTCCGAATGGTGATGGTGCACGCTGTCTCCGCAATCGCACGGCGTCAGCGGTTCACCCTCTTTTTTACACCCTTCCGCCTGACACACAATGAGATTACTTGACTCGCCTCCGCACCCGCCCGTACAAATATAATGTTGCATATTTAAAAAATAAATAACTGATAATCAACAGATAAATTATATCACAGGGTTCTACTCAAGAGATAGTATGTAAAACCCGTTTTTCTCTAATGCTTCACGCTGACCAAATGAATCAAGTGTAAACTTCCCGACATACGAAATCTTCTTTTGTAATTCTCTGCCTGTATATTTTTTCTCACTTGGGTCCCACTCTTGCAAAACTAAAACATCCCCTTCCGCAACATTAAAGTCGGCCACGCGAAATTCATAGCACTTCTTTCCGCTTGCCACAGCGTCAAAATACTCCGGATGAATCTTTTTCTTTATGATTTTCATATTATTGGTTTTCGTCTCTTTATGTTCCCTTATTCTCACGAATTAGAGAATAGATATGTTCTTTACGATTATAATGAGGTAACTGCTGCAAGAACCACTGCTGCAACCACAGCGCATACAAGACCAATTTTCTGGTGTGCGCCGAGCCGTTCTTTATTGACAGCAAGCCCCAACAACACCGCAACGATAATATAACTCTCCGACAGAGCAACGGCAACTCCAATAGGCGCAAGCGTCATAGCAAACGCAAACGCAACCCATGCCGCTTTGTCTGCAACAGACATTTGTAAAAGTATCGTCTTGTTTCCACGAATGTCTCTTATGGTTTTTTGTAGTTTACCACTTACAAGTAAAACTGTTCCTATTACTACAGCGATAAAAATATCAGTAATAAAATTCGCCATAATAGGGTCGTTCAAGCGTGAAAACCAGCCCATAAAAAAATTTGCGCCTCCCATCATCACCGCGCCGAGAAATGCAAGAATGGTTCCACGCTCTAACAAAAGATGCCGCCATTTATACTGTTTTTTGAGAGAAACAAGCGCGAGCCCGAATAACAAGATGATAATAAGAAATATCTGAAATAAATCAATGCGCTCACTCAGAATAAAGAACGCGAGAAGCCCAGCGATGGGAACTTCAAACGACCATATTGGCTCAACCACCGCAAGCTTCCCGACTCGGAGTGCTTCAAAATCAAGAATGGCGGCGAGAAGTAAGACGACGCAGAGTACGCCGAGTACCACAAGCGTGTGCGGCGATTCTAAAAAAAGCGCCGGGATATCTTTGTACACAAACGGCAGAAGTATAAGCGCACCGAAAGCCGTAATGAAAAAAAGCGCTTCAAGGTCTCCGACTTTCCGCGTTGATTTCTGAATCCAAAAGTCCCCTATGCCCCAACAAAACATAGCCACAAACGCCAACCCAATTCCGACGCTTATGGACATATTAGAAAAAAGTTAAAGAAATATAAACTTTATCTATATTCGTTTATCTCACGAATTAGAGAATAGATATAATACCTTTGATAACCGAAGGAAACGATGTGACGCAACGATAGTATACCTCCAAGCTCCGCTGGTCCCGTTCAACTAAATCTGCAGAAAATAGAACCGATAGATGCCGCGAGGTTGATTTAACGGAAAGGTTAATTTCTTCTGCAACCTCAGTTACATTCGCTTCGCCGTTTTTCTTAAGAAAACGAAGTATTGCGAGCCGCCGCTTATTTGCAAGAGCCTTTAGTATTTTTTGCAACTCTTTCAGTTCCATATTTATCAGTATACTACACATCTCTTCCTCCATCTCCACTTCTTTCTTTTCTTATTGTCTAATTCTCACGAATAAGAGAATACAAGGTATTGTTATTTATTCTTATTGCGCCGCGCGGAGGCGGATTTGAGAAACTCGGTGAAAAGCGGGTGCGGGACGAGGGGGCGCGACTGAAACTCGGGATGAAATTGCGTGCCGAGAAAGAACGGGTGGATTTTGCGAGGTAGTTCTGCGATTTCCATAAGCACGCCGTTTGGAGAAGTGGCGGAAAAAATCATACCCACTTTTTCCAAATGCCCGATATATTCCGGATTTACTTCATACCTGTGGCGGTGCCGTTCGTAAATTATTTCTTTTCCATACGCCTTGCGTGCAATCGTCCCATCTTTCACGCGCGCTTCGTATGCGCCGAGGCGCATCGTGGCGCCGTACTTCCCTTCTTCCATATGCTTCTTCTGCTCCGGCATAATGTCTATAACTTTGTGCAGCGCTTCTTTGTTTATTTCTGTCGTATGCGCGCCGAGAAGCCCCGCGACATTCCGTGCGTATTCTATAACCGCGAGTTGCATTCCGTAGCAAAGTCCGAAATATGGGATTTTGTTTTCGCGCACAAACTGTATTACTTTAATTTTTCCTTCAATGCCCGCCTCGCCGAATCCGCCTGGAACAATAATGCCGTCGTACTGTTTAAGCGATGATATATCGCTACCCTCTTTTTTACCCAATCCGTCTTCGGATTTATGGTCGTAATCCTTTGCGTTTAGCCACGAAAGTACTGCTTTCTTCCCGAGCTTCGCCGCCGCGTGCTTTACTGCTTCAATAACGGAAAGGTAAGCATCCGAGAGCATGAAATCTCCGGTGTCAAAATACTTTCCAATAACCGCGATAGACAACTCTTCTTTTGCGTTTTTTGTACGCGATACGAACTTTTTCCATTTCTCAAAACCGTCGCGCCGCACGCGGCTTTTCAGATTGAGCGAAGAAAGTATGAGCGAGCTGATATTGTCTTTCTCAAAGTTAAGAGGCACATCGTAAATGCTCTCAATGTCTGGCGCGGAAATGACCCGCTCCGCTTCAGTGTTGCACCAAATCGCGAGCTTTTCTTTGCGCTTTTCATCAAGCGGGACGGGTCCGCGCGCAATTATGAAGTCCTGCTGAATTCCATACGAGTTGAGAAGGCGTACTGCGTTTTGTGTCGGCTTGGTTTTCATTTCACCAATCGTCCCTGGAACTGGAAGATATGATACTAGAATAAAAATTACATCATTGCGATGCGTTAGCCAAAGCCGGCGCGCCGCTTCAAGAAACATAATGTTTTGATAATCGCCAACCGTACCGCCAACTTCAATAACGGAAACATCTGAGCCGGATGTTTCCACTGCGCGATCTATACGGCGTAAGATCTCGTTTGGAATATGAGGAAGTGCCTCCACACATTTACCCTTGTAGCCGAGCGCGCGCTCTTTATCTATCACATGGCGATACACCATTCCGCTAGTAATGTAATCGTCGTTGCCTAAATTGAGATTTAGAAAACGCTCGTAATTGCCCATATCTTGGTCGCATTCCAGACCAGAGTTAAGCACAAACACCTCGCCGTGCTCGGTTGGATTCATCGTTCCCGCGTCAACATTAAGATACGGGTCAACCTTTATCGGGTTGACCTTAAAACCTTTTGCCTGAAGGAGCATTGCGATAGACGCGGTCGTGACGCCTTTGCCGACTCCAGACATCACGCCGCCAATGACGAAAATATATTTATGTTTTCTTTGTTTCATATTCGTAGCCATTCGCAGATTCGTATCATTCGTATATTCGTATGTTCAGCTACACATTAAGGTATTTTCGGACGGCTAACCAGCTTGACAGTGCGCCTGCGATGAGCCCTGACCCACCAATAAGCGCAAGAAACTCAAAGAAATTTGTGTTGTAGTAGTGGAAAAGGTTCACGCCAGAGAAAAATTGCTCGGTCGCATCGCCTAAGTAATATGTAAGCGGGAAAAAAAGCGTGAGCGTGAGCGCCGCCGCAACCAACCCGTACAAAATCCCAGATATTACAAATGGTCCGCGCACGAAGCGGCTCGTCGCCCCTACGAGCCGCATAACTGCAATTTCATCGCGCGAGATGTAAATAATGAGACGCACGGTGTTGAAAGCGATAAGTACAGAAATCAGCCCGAGTATAACCGACACAGCAACACCGAGTTGTTTTGCAGACGAAACGAACCGCGAGAGCCGCTCAAATACCGCGCGGTTGTCTTCGTAATTGACGCGCTCAATCACCGAGAGTTTCGCGGGAGAGAGTGCTGTGTCGCTCGCGAGAAACTTTGCAATGCTTTCGTAAAACGAAGGGTTTTTGGCGCGCACAGAGAGAGTCGCACCGAGCGGGTTGTCGCCAATTTCATTGAGCGCCTGCAAAATAAGCGAGTCATTTTGGTTGCGCGCGCGAAATGCGTCAAGCGCCTGCTCGCGCGTCGTGTACAACACTGAGGCGACTTCGGGAAGCGACTCAAGTGCCGACTTTATTTCCAAAATCTCGTTCTCCGGCGCGACCGTCGTGAAAGAAACCGTTAGGTCAATCTTTCTTTCAATCTCGCGGAGCGAACCGTCAAGGAGCGCAAGCGTAAACGCCACCGCGCCAATGGTCAGAAGCGTTACGGACATAATCAAAACAGCAGAAAGCGACACGAACGCATTGCGCATAAAATGCTGCCACCCCGTCCTCAAAATTCTTTTTACATTAGTCCAAAACATACATTGCTATTCTACCACATTCACCACCACTGCATCATCCGCGCGCTCGCCGTCTGCATTGATGCAGGCGACTTTAATTGTTGCATCTCTAGTGATGCGACCTGCCGCGGTTCCAGATAGTTTAATATCATTTTTTGACCATACTCCGCGGCACCTGGTTGCGCCTTCGGAAATCCAACTCAGTACGATGCGGCTTCTTTTTTCCACTTCAACAGGCCCGTCTTGCCCATTCACTTTGAGGTTCACGGATACGGTGTCAAAAATGGATTCGTTTGCGAGGTCGCCTAGGTTAGATGTCGGAGGAACGGTTTGTGAGTTGAGTTCGCTTGTGTCTTCCGACAAATCAACATCCGCAAGCGGTAGCGGGGAGTATGAAATGGACGGAACCGAGATAACCTCACCGGTTATCGTCCCGTCGGCGCTAAAGTGTTCAATATGTATCTCTTCTCCACTCCCAACCGCGTCACGCACGGACGCAGAGGAAGGTACGCGAATGAGCGACTGGAAGATTGAGGCAAGATTCGGCAATCCAAATGAAGCGACTTTTCCGATCGGCTTTATGGTATTCCACTCTGGATTCATACATTCTTTCCAATACTTGGGACCTTCTCCTTCTTTTTTGATGGCAGCGATAATGTAACCACAACTCACGACATTGAAACGCGTCTCGCCCGACTGCGCGCCTCGCATGATACTCTTCTCTGATGGTCGATGATGAACAGTTGGATATCCGCATCCTTCAAATGAAGTATCTCCATACTGAACGCCGTTGTAACTCCAATCAAATGCTGGATTAATGCTACAGTTTTTCCCACTAACTTGCCCAGACAGATATTCATCATTAAGACCGGAAAACACATGTCCAAATTCGTGTAGCGCAATTAACGGAAATGGTACTGGAACAAAAAACTTAAGAGAGGTTCCCATCGCATTGTAATCTAGAATTCTTTTTGTTACATCAGACGCAATTTGAATAAAGCGACCACTGCTGAGCGCGGATGCAAAATCTCCAAGAGGTACGAGCGGTGAAATGGCGATATGGTTGCTTTGCTTGCCCCCGCAATCTTCCGCAATGTGCTGTTCCCCTTTTCGAGTGGCAAGGTGTATATTGAACCAGCTCTCTCCGTAGTAATTGCGGAGGTTAATCAGGTGCGTAAACCACTTTTGATACTCCCGAAATGGGTCAACTTTAAGAAACGCGCCGGAAATGATTGACTCCGACTGGTAGATAAAATCGGAGAGGCGGTGCGCGACGCGGTCGTACACCACTTCATGCGCGCCGCTTCCCCACACTGGCGCGCAGAGCGTGAAATTAGTGCTTTGGTCTATGCGTTCGCGCCTGCCGTCCGAGAACTTCATTTGCACCGCAAGTGTTGGCGGCGGGTTATTGTCGTGAATAGCGCGAATGAGCTTCTCCATCTTTGACTCCGAGACGATGCCGTTTTCCCAACCCTTTATTTTCCACTCATAGAGCGGCTGTTCGTTCTCGTTTCGCCTACCGTTCCATGCGAGCGAGGAGGCGGATATAAGTGCTTTGCCGGAAAGTTCTATGGATGCGGTAAACGGGAGTGTCTTCGGCGGGTCCATTTTTTTGATGCGCGTTCCGTTTTCGTCATACTGCGGCAAACAGTATTCGTTTATGCTGGGAACAACCGAGAAGACGAGGTCATAGATTGGCGCAACCGGTAAGTAGTCGGTGAACCGCTCCCGTTTCATTTTCTCGTTGAAAATAGGGTCCACCACGAGTTCAATTTTTGGCGAGCCATCGCGGTTTGTCGCAACGCCCGTAAAAATATGTGTAGGGTCGGGGCAGTAGCGCGCGTAGGGTTGTTGCGCCAGCGCAAAAAAAGGCGATGAGAAAAGCAGAATAAGTCCGAGAAACAAAAACTTTTTCATCAAACACATTGTATCACAACACATACCTTCCTTCTGGGTCATCACGCACAATCTTGCCATGCTCCATCGTAATCACGCGCCTGCCGAGTGAGTCAATCACACCTTTGTTGTGCGTCGTGAGCATCACCGTCGTACCGAGGTCGTTGATGCGTTTAAGAATCTGAACAATGTCATAGGTGTTCATCGGGTCAAGGTTGCCGGTCGGCTCGTCGGCAATCAGCACATCCGGCTGGTTCACAATTGCGCGCGCGATCGCCACGCGCTGTTTCTCTCCGCCTGAAAGCTCGTGCGGGAAGTTCCACATCTTTTCGCCCAAGTCCACTAGTTCAAGCGCGTGCGGCACATCTGCCGCGATTTCATCATCGCTTTTGCCCGATGCCTCCATCGCAAACGCAATATTTTCATACGCGGTCCGATTCTGAAGCAAACGATAATCCTGAAACACAACCCCAATCCTTCTGCGCAAAGCATTCATCTCCCGCGACGGCAAGTTGTAAATATCTGTTTGCTCAAAAAAGACAGAGCCGTCGGTCGGCCGCTCTTCCGCAAGAAGCATTTTAAGGAGCGTTGTCTTCCCAGCTCCCGAATGCCCAACTACAGACACAAATTCGCGAGGGCTCACGCGGAACGAAATGCCGTCTAGCGCCATGCATCCGTTGTATTTTTTATATACCTTATCAAAATGAAGCATAAGAACAGTGTATTACAAATTTCGTTCGGCTTCAATAAACTCATCAAGCTCGCCATTAAGCACCTTATCAACCTGCGAGGTTTCCACGCCCGTACGATGGTCTTTTACCATCTTGTACGGATGCAGAACATACGAACGAATTTGGTTGCCCCATTCAACACTCGTTGTTTTAGAGATTTGCATGCCCTTCTCTTTCGCAAATCGTTCTTGCTCGCGCAGTTTGTAAAGCTTTCCGCGCAAAATCTGAAGCGCCTTCTCCTTATTCTGCGCCTGATTGCGCTCGCTCGTTACATGCACCGAAAGATTGGTCGGCTTGTGCACTATGCGCACTGCGGTCTCGCGCTTGTTTACATTCTGCCCGCCCGGACCGCCTGCGCGCGCCGTGGTGATTTCAAGTTCGCTTTCCGGAATCTCAATATGCTTATCGGTCGGCGACAATTTTGGAATCACTTCCACCATTGAAAACGAAGTATGTCTTTTCTGTTGCGCATTAAACGGCGAAATGCGCACAAGCCGATGCACTCCAGATTCATTTTTGAGTTCGCCGTACGCACCTTTTCCATTTACTTCAATCGTAACATTGCGAAACCCCCCATGATCGTTCTGGTTTTTATGAATAATTGAGACACCCCAACTCTTACGCGCGAAAAACTTGCGATACATTTCTAAAAGAATTGCCGAAAAATCCTCAGAGTCGTCTCCTCCAGCACCAGAGAAAATAGTCATAATCGCATCGCCGTCGTCGTACCCGCCACTATCGTCTACTTTTTTTAATTCATTGTATTCGCGCACCACTTCCTGCGCTCTCGCCTTGTCAGCCCAAAAATCCGCAGCGCTCATCGCGGCTTCAAGTTCGGTTATCTTATGTTCTTTATCTCTTTCCATTTGTGTAGAGTATCAAAAAAGGGGCGTTCCGACTATTGTCAGAACGCCCAGAAATGCCGTGACAGGAGAGAAACTCGGTTAAGCGGGCTTTGTCCAAACAGGACGCGGGGGAAGAAAGATAAACCCCCAAGCGAACTCAACCGCACCAAACCACAGGTATGTTTCCCCGGTGTTTCGCGGCAACCTGCATACTAGCAAACCCATACAAAAAAGCAAACGCGAGAGGTGGATAAGATCTTCTTGAAGCCGCCTCCCAGATTTGCACTGGGGACCCTTCGCTTACGAAGCGAATGCTCTGCTAACTGAGCTAAGGCGGCATAGCCGTTGTCCGGGATTGAACCGGAGACCTCGTCATTACCAATGACGTGCTCTACCAACTGAGCTACAACGGCGTTCCGTTATACTATTGGATTTTTGGAACTTTTGCAAAACCCTACTGATTTCCCACAATGAACTCCGACACGCCTGCGAGATACGACGCGGCGTTTGCGAGCGCGGTTTTTCCTTTATTCAAGCCGGATGCAAACTCCGCGCTTCCTTGCTCTTCTATATACACAACTGCGTTGCGCAACTGCTTTGACGCTTCTAGAAATTCCGTAAACGCCCGAGCTAAATCGTCTACTTTTGATTGATATGCCGAAGGCGTACGATTGCTTCGTAAATCGTTCGTTTTGTTTTTCGCCTCCTCAAACAAAATCTTTCCTTGGCTGATGTACACCAATGCCGTTACATCTCGTTTCGCTTGTATTTCTACAACGGCATTATCTAACTGCTCTCTCCCTTTTTGCGCCAAATCGCGATAGGTTTTTAATTCCGTAAAAAACTTCTGCTTCACCTCCTTTTCCACTTGCGCGGCAAGCTCGCGCGTCCGCGCCTCTTCTGCCTCAAGTTGGGCTTTCGTATCGTCCGCTCGCCGCTTTACCTCTGTGAGTTCGCGCTCGCGCGTGCCGAGTTCTTTTTCTTTTTGCAAAAGCGCGTTTTGGAGCGCGGAGCCCTTTTCCTCCGCCTGCGCGCGCTTCGCCTTCTCGCTCGTTGCTTCGCCCTTCAACCCTTCAAGTTCCACAACGGCTTCGTGGCGCTCGCCCGCCGCGTACGCTTCGGCTTGATTGTAGAGTTCCTGCGCTTCGCGATGCCGCGCAAACGCCGCATTCCGAATTGCTTCGCTTTCGCGAAGAAGCGCACGCACATCCGCCCATTCAGCGCGCTCTGCCGCGCGAAGCGCGCGGTTCAAGTCCTCTTCCGCGGCAAGTAAACGCTGTGCGGTCGCAAGATTCTTTCTTTCCGCAACTGCTTCTTTCGGTGCCGCCTTTTCAAGCGCGTCGTACGCCGCAATCGCCGCAACATATTCCCCCGATTCAAGTTTTGTGCCAATCGTTTCTTTGAGCGACTTCACTGAGTACACGCGCGCAATTTCATACACGCCGCCCGCGGCAACACCCGCCGCAACCACAAACCCAGTAATTTTTAACGCAAACCCCATGCTCCACATAATGCGCTTTATTATACACTACTCTTGCGCGCTCGAATGGGTAGGCACGACAAGTTTTTCTTTGGCGGCAAATTCTTCCCTAAAAAAACACAAAGAATAGAATCCATGTAAACAAATAATATCCGACAACTTCAATAAGAATGTTCAGTGCCCAAAAATGCGGACGGGATTTGTCACCCTTCGGAAGACCTACGGGTGATCACCCGAAGAGTGAAAACCTGCGATCTCCTACATGAGCTAGTGTAAATGGATAATTGCGCGCCCGACCGGATTTGAACCGGCAATCTATCCCGTGACAGGGGATTATGTTAACCAGGTTACACCACGGGCGCAACTTCAGAAAATATACAAGAAAAACCGCGTATCTGCAAACAAAAACCGCCCTGACGCAAAGGTCTGGGCGGTTTTTGTTTCGTAACGGAAAACTATTTCGCTGCCGGGCAGGTGCACTCACTTACCGGTTTCTTGCATGTCGGGCATGTTTCTTCTGCCATGGTATATATGTGTTACCTATTAAAGCAATGAGCTTGCTAACGCATTGCATATACAGTATAGCACCGGGAAATGAAAGTGCAAGCGAAAAACATGCAGTATTCTTGAATTAGTCCGAACGCACTTTTCCGGAAAAATCCCCCCGCGAAAATTCGGAAAGGCGGCGCCTGCCCGCCGAAGCCTCGGCGCATGCTGGAAGCCGCACGAATGACAATTTCAAGTTTTTCTTTGGCGGCATTAGTTTTTTTACAGAAATCAAAAAACAGGATTTGAAACTACTTTACGGTAAAGGTCGCCAAATTGCTCTTAAACTCATCGCCCCAAGTGATCACATAGACTTTATACACACTTGGAAGTGCCTTAATAGTTTCGCATGGTGATGTAATGCCTGAATAGCGTCCAATTTCGGAACCAGTTGGACAATTATCCGCTATCGTTACCGTCATCACTTTCTCGTTATACCCGGAACCGTAGAAGGTTAGTTTCTCACCATCACTTCGTTCAAAGATGGCCATCTGGTCGCCCTCAAATCCCGCTAAATTACAACCGCGAATATCTACTTTGGTTCCCACTGAGCCAGATGTCGGAGAGATCGAAGTAATGACTGGCGGAAGATCTTTTCCGCCGGGAGCGTGAACTTCATCTATACAAGTGGTTGGTAAAGATTGCGAAGGTGTGACTGGTGACTGCATGGTCGGTGGATTTTGTGAGACAGGGTTATTGGCTGGCGGAGGTGTTGAGGGTTCTGTATTTTGTAAATTATTAATTTGTGATTGTTCGACTGGAGCTGGTTTCTTGACTAAAGTTACATACCCCAACGCACCCGCCAGTATGACTACCAAAACAATGAGCGCTATGTTTGCAAAACCTTTTTGATTGTTCATATTCATATGGTTATTAGTTAATAATTTTTTGACTTATGATTAAAAAATTTTCTTCCCCCAAAATTAAAATATGGTTCGAGCCGATGTTTTTCTCCGGGTTCTTTTGCGGTTTTTATCAGCGCGTCGAACGATTTTAATAATATCACAACTTACTGTCTTTTCCTATCTGGTGCCGGGGGTGAGAATCGAACTCACAAACCTTCCGCTTATGAAACGGACGCTCTAACCGATTGAGCTACCCCGGCTTATTTTTTTATCAATTTGGGCAACAACTCAATCAGAGATAATACCTTGTACTTTAACATAGTGCCATTTCTTACTCCCAATCTCAATATTCCATAATATCTGTCGTAGTTTTCATACACTTTCTTTACCTTTGTGTGAATATACCAAGGATTGCCGAATTGTGCGACTGGTAGCGATAACAACTCCGCCCAAAATCTCAAAACCACCGAGATTCGCGAACGATGTATTTCATTTATTGAAATTCTGGGCATTATCTCTTGTGGTGTAATTTTCATAATCAATTTAAGCCAAGTATACATAAATAGAATCATATCGGGGTCAGAATTAACAAAATTAAAAGCTTTCGTACCTTTTTTGCTCCCCTCTGCCCAATATAAAGCAATCCCAGCTATAAATCGTAGGTTCTATTCCTGTGGATAACATCTCTGTTATAATCGTTCTCCAAAACGCTCACACAACACAAAAAGGCGCATATGCGCCTTTTTGTGTTCACGCCCTTATCATTTTATTCACCCTTCAACCAAGAAGAGAACGACTGCCAGATTGAAGCGCCCCCGCTACTTGAGTAATAACAATAGTTGCTCCCTGAGTTCCAGTAGCAATTAGTTTGACTTGTACAGGATGACTGCGTTGTCGCAGAACCGCATGAGCCGTAGTTATTGGAACCTCCACTGGTGCTGCCGCAGTCGGCTATACATGAACTTGCCGTTTCTCCGACTCCTGCCTCACATATAGAGTTGCCGCAATATGAAGATGATGACGACGGTGATGACGACACGCACGCGCTACCATTCCAATACTGGCCAGATGTACAATCGGTTGTTGAAGTATTCACGCACGCGCTTCCGTTCCAATATTGGCCAGATGGGCAAGAACTTCCGCTCGTAGTTCCTCCGCCAGACCCAATACAACCCGCAGTCGTTGCAGAATCGCCGCTCTTGGCGGATTTCGTCATTGGCCCATCGCAATAAACAGAGTTGCCGGAAGAATCCGTGTACATCTGGTGGCAACCGTCGCCGAGCAGTGCGACAAGTGCACTATCACAAGTTGTTGAGGCGCCGCCGCTTCCTGTCGGATAGTATGCCTCGTCTGTATCAGCAGAACTGTAACAACCTGTGTCTGATGGATAATCGGTTTGTCCGTCGCCGTCGTTATCGCGTCCGTCGGAGCATGCAGGAGAACTTGTTGTTGTGTTTGTGTTTGTAGTCGTGGTTGTTGTTGTGGTACCACCGCCCCCTGCAACCCATGTGGTTGCAACAATTGAATCAAGCGAACAGCCGGATGTATTACATGCCTGTATCTGGTAATTCACCGAACCGCTCGGAACATT
>MHSA01000007.1 GCA_001821135.1 Candidatus Taylorbacteria bacterium RIFCSPLOWO2_01_FULL_48_100
CATCCTTTGCGTTGCCGCCCGTGAAGCCCATAGTGGCGGCGGTTGCGCTGTAGACCGAGAGCAAGTTGCTGGGAGATGTCGTCCCGATGCCGAGGTTACCACTAGCATCAAGGGTCATTCTGGTAGTACTGTTTGTATCAAACTCAATAGCCGCATTTTGTTCATTAGAAATAGTAAAAATACTATTAGAACCGGAATTTCCACCGATATAGAAATACTCCGTACCCTTTCTTGAAAATCTAAGTGCGGGCGTAGCCGATACATCAAATGCGTCAAGACTGATGCCATCGCCACTGGTAAGTCCAGCGAGAACAAGTCTGCGTGCCGGACTCGTCGTTCCGATGCCGACATTGCCGCCCTGCGAATTAAGCAAAATATCATTCCCCCCGCCCGCAAATATATCCAGGTCTGCGGACGAAGAACGAATAGACCCACCTGCAATCGTGAGCCCGTTCTGTGCAAGGAAACTGTTGGCTCTGATGCCGCCCAATGTTGTGGAAGTTGCTGTGCTGTTCTCAATGTACCACGGAGTGTCAAACACAGTTGAAGTTGCCGCTCCCGCAGTGGTGCGGAAGATGCCGCCTGCAACAGTGAGTCCGCCAGTTGTGATACGGAGGTCGGACACAGAGAGCCCCCCCGAAAATGTAGAAGTTGCCGTTGCAAGCGAAAGAATTGCTCCACTGGATGCCGTGATGGTGAGACCGTTTGAGGTGGAGAGTCCTGCAGTGCGCACGCCTCCCGCAAATGTTGAAGTGGCGTTTGTTCCTTGCGCTTCAATTGTTCCGCCGAATACCGATGAAGTCGCTCCTCCTGTTCCCGTAACATACAGGTTGCCCGCAATGCCGAGCGCCGCAGAGGGAGAGGTTGAACCGATGCCCACTCTGCCCTGTGAGTCAATGAGGAAGGCGGTGGAGGTTGCGGTGGCGGTTGAAGTAGAGACAAGAAAGAGAGGAGTGGACGCGAGGGAACGGGCTTCAAGAGAGAGGAGCGCTGATGGAGTAGTGGTTCCTCCGAGTCCTGTGTAGCCGGCTTGCGAGACGAGGAAGGTTGTGGAAGTTGCCGTGCCCCCGCCAATTGTTGTTGTTGTGGAAATTGCGAAGGAAGGCGTGCGCGTGCTTTGCGTTGGAACGGGAGCGATGGAGAAGAACGCCCACGGACTCGTCGTCCCGATGCCGACATTACCTCTTAACACCGTTTGGGTGATATTGCCGTTGCCAAGGATAGCTGTATTGGAACCAAGTCCGACTGCACCATAACCGATTACAATCTCATTTGTATCGCTCGCGGTAAGAGCCGCCGTTTCAGCTCCGATGAATACATTGGAAATTCCGTTTTGATTGGGGGTTGATGCGTCGCCTAAAAACCTTCCTGCGTTCAATCCTAGGGCGACATTACTCGTTCCAGTCGTGTTGGTCCTCAACGCGCTATCTCCCACTGCGGTATTGTAATTGCCGGTACTGGTATAGAGCGCAGCCGTGCCTACCGCAGTATTGTTAGTCCCAGTATTTAGATAGAGTGCGCTTGAACCTACCGCCGTGTTGCTGGTTCCGATTATGTTTGACCACAGCGCACTGATACCGACAGCGGTATTATCTGAACCCGTCGTGTTGGCATAGAGCGTATATGTTCCAAGCGCAGTATTGTTGAATCCTTCTGTATTGACATACAAAGAATCTACGCCAACCGCGGCATTTCTATACCCAATCGTATTCGCATCCAGCGAATCTACTCCGACCGCAGTGTTGTAATATCCAGTCGTGTTAGCTCTCAAGGCATTCATCCCAATACCGCTGTTCATGTACCCGCCGGTATTATTCAGCCCTGCGTGATAACCGACAAAGGTATCATTTATCCCGGCCCCAGCGGTAACCTTACCAGCTTCGTAACCCAGAAATGTCCCAATAAGCGTGTTATCAAAATTGATTAAACCAGCGACCTGGATAGTGTTGTTGGGCGCCGTCGTCCCGATGCCGACATTGCCCGAGCTGGTAACAATCAGGGCTGTTGAAGTCGCCGTGGGTGTGGAGGTGGAGATGAGGAAGAGTGGTGAGGAGGAGTTGGCGTAGCCGGAGAGGGCAAGACGGGCTTGGGGTGATGTCGTCCCGATGCCGACATTGCCGCCACTCGTCGCAAAGTACGCGTCGCCTGTTGAGGAGATTGCCGTCGTGGAAGCGTAGGTAACGGTGAGGAGCGAGCGCGTTTTGTCAAAGGTGAAAGCCGCGTTGGCGCCAAAGGAATCGCCGTCATTAAACTGAATTTGTGTATCATCTCCGGCGGCAGAGCCAGCCGCGCCTCCGCAACCAGACGCATTGGCGGAGACCACTCCGGCGGTTGATACCTGAAGACAGCGCGTTCCTGTCCCAGCAGTGTTTGAAATCACGAGTGCTGTGGTGGATGCCGTACCTGAAACGGTAAGCGCCGTAGTGGAAGCATAAGGAAAGACAGAAGCGACAGAAGTGGTGGCGGTGAAGCGCGCTGCGACAGCCTCTCCAACTACCGACAATACGGCGTAAGGCGAGGTGGTGCCGATGCCGACGCGATTACTCGCCGCGTCAACAAAAAGCGTATTGGTGTCTACCACAAGCCCGCTTGAAAGCGTTGATGTGGCGGTGACGGAAAGCGTACTGGAAAACGAAGCAGTGCCGCCGGTGAGCGTTGAGAAATCGCCCGTTGAGCCAGATACTGAAGTAGCGCCGACATTGTCCATATTGCGGATGGAACCGCCGGAGATAGTCGGCTCAAAAATATCCACGGTCCGCAGTTTGTCAATTTTGTTCGTGTGAGCGACTGTTTGATACACATTCGTAATGTTCGCAGTGTTGCGGACTCCGTCCGCAGATATTTTATAAATCTCCGATGAAAGCTTGTTGTTGAGAATTGAAAGTTTTTCGTTAAGTTCTTCGCGCGACACTTCGCCAATGACAACCCGCTCTATGATGCGCTCACTGGTTGTAATTCGTTCCGCCGCCGCCACGATTGAACGAGGCGCTTGCGGCGGTGCAACTGGCGGAGGTTCAACAGGAATCGCTGGCGGCGGAGAAACTGCGAGCCCGGTTCCCGGCACAGGCGCACCAAGAAAAGAAAGAATTGAGTGGCGCGCATCACGCGCCAAAAAATTTGTTCCTCGGAAGAACGCTTTTGCAATCTCGCGCGCGAATCCGCGCGCGGTGTCGGGAATATCCGAAACCGCCGCCGCGCTCGAGGCAAACTCTTCCGCGCCCGCCGCGGCGTAGGACGGAATATTTTTTGTGAAATCAGAAATTACGGCGCGCGCGTCGTTCACGGAAATTGAAGCGACTGCTCGCGCGGCGCTCGCCGCGAATGCTCCCGCGTTCGCGATAAACCCTCGTTCAGTCGCAGCGTATGCGCCGAACACAAACGCGGACGACACCGCGAGTGCCGCTACCTTTTGCATTAATTCGGGCGTTATGAGTGCAGTCGCTTTTGATAGAAATGGAACGAGCGGTCGGTTGCTTCCAACAATCGGAGAAATTATTTTCTTACCAAGAGAGGGCATCAGCGAGAAGTCCTCTCTTCCGTACGAAAGCTCCGACTCAAAAGACCCATTCCGTTCGGACACGGAAAATGGTACAGAAACATTCTTCGCCTGCGCAGCTTTTGGTGCACCATACAAAAAATCAGCGACACGGGACGCACCGCTTGCCGAAAGATTCATCTCGCGATGCTTTAAGATGGACTCGCGGCTTACAAACCATGCTCTTCCAACCATTTTTGCCTCAAGCTTTCCGCCGCGCGCAAGCTGTCCGACATAATCGGGCACATAGCCGACAAGCTTCGCCGCATCTTTAGCGGATATGAAATTTCTTCCTTCAAAATCAATTCCTTGAGACATATTTTCTTATCCATAATTATAAGACACGGAACGAAACAAACCTACAAAAAACTGTGGATAATAAAAGGTATCTCGGCTAGACAAGAAAGCCATCTCGCAGAAAAATATGATCAAATTTTTGTGTGTTGATTTTGATTAAAAAATACTTGTGGATTAGATTGAATTCTTAAAAACCCTTTTGCGGGAAGACCAAATCAAACATACCGCTAATAGACACGAAACAATGACAAAAAACACAAATAGACACAAAGATATCGTATATCTTTTAGTAAGAATAGGGATTTATCTTTTGTAAAAACAAAAAAGCGAGTGCAATCTCGCTTTTTTATTTCCAGAATACCCTTGTAGTATAGAGATATCTCGCCTATACGAGTTTTATAAATCGTAAATACGATAATTGAAAATCTTTGACTTAATCACGAATGATTACTTAATAAATCATTACCCGCAGAAAACACTAAAATATATCAAGAAAATGTTTCACACGCCATTTTTCACTATTTAAGCGCCTCCAAAAACAATGACATAAAAACTTGCGGATTCCCTGCCCCGCGCGTTGCTTTCATCCCTTGCCCTACCAAAAATTGAAGCGCAGATTCTTTGCCTTTTTTGTAATCATTTACTGCGCTTGCATTTTCACGCATAACTTCTTGAATTATCTTCGCGAGTTCTTCCGAGTCGCTTTTCTGAAGATATTTCTTGCATACTTCTGACGCATCACCTCCATTCAAAAACAAATCTTCAAGCGTGTCTTTCGCACCTCGTGAGGATAAATCTTCTTTTCCATAATTAACCACGATGACACTTAACCCTTCCGGCGTTATATTCTTTAACCCATTCTCTCCATATTTAGAAACAAGTCCAGCAACATCCGTACTTATGAAGTTTGCTATAAGATTATACGAGAGGGGCTGTATATTTATCGTGTCATCAAAAAGTTTTCCGAACAGATTGTCCGATACAAACATCTCAATATGGCGCGGGTCCATAGAGGACTTTCCTTCGCCGATTCTTTGGTATCGCGCGCGCCTTTCAGACGGCAGTTCTAGTATTTCCTTTTTAAGCGCTTCTACTGAAAACGCTGGAATTGAAGAAATATCAAGCACAGGCAAATCGGGCTCCGGAAAGTATCGGTAATCGTGCGACTCTTCTTTAAGCCGTTGTGAGAATGTTGCTTGCTTGTTATCGTCCCACCCGCGCGTTTCTTGCGTCACTGCTTCCCCATTTTCTAAAAGCTCGCTCTGCCTCTTCACTTCGTACTCAATCGCGCGTTCTGCCGCTCTAAATGAGTTCAGGTTCTTAACTTCTACCTTCGTTCCCAACTCTTGAAGTTTGACTTTTGAATTTTGCCTTATACTTACATTCGCTTCAATCCGCATTTCTCCTTTCTCCATATTCGCATCAGATGCGCCAAGGTATCTAAACAAAAGCTGCAGTTCCTGTGCAAAACTAACTGCATCTTTCGCGGAATGCATAACTGGTTCGGTAACAAGCTCCATAAGCGGAATGCCGGCGCGATTAAAATCAAGCAAGCTGTAGTTTCCTTTGTTGTGTAAAGAAATGCCGGTGTCTTCTTCTAAATGCACGCGCGTAATCGCAATGCCATTTACCGAACCACCCGAAACAAGTGGGTGTTTATATTGGCTTATTTGATACCCCTTTGGTATGTCGGGGTAAAAATAATTCTTGCGGTCAAACGAGGTTTTATCCGCAAGCGTGCCTCCAATTGCAACACCAACTTTTAATACATGCTTTATAGCTTCTTTGTTGATAACCGGAAGTGTTCCTGGGTGTCCAATACACACATGGCACACATTCACATTCGGGCGCGTCTCGTTAGAATCGTTCCGCGAATCGCAAAACATTTTGGTATTCGTTTTGAGTTCGGCGTGGATTTCAAGGCCTATAGTTGGAATATACATACCGTCTTTCATATCCACATCTTACAAGGTTTTAAGTAATTTCACCAACTCTTTACTAAAAGCAGAAATTGATTTGTGTTCTAACACCGAAATAGCGTATGTGGGCGTACCGCGCGCGCGAAATTCACCAACAATTTCTTTTATTTGCTTCGCAGATGATAAATCGCTTTTTGTTAAGACAACGATCTCTTTTTTGTTTTCCATCTCCGCGCTATGCGCCACAAGTTCCCGACGCACCGTTTCGCGCGCATTTAAAATATCTGTTTGTTCAAGCGAAATGCAATGTACAAGCAATTTTGTCCGCGCGATGTGGCGCAAAAACTTGTGGCCAAGCCCTTTTCCCTCCGATGCACCCTCAATAAGCCCGGGGATGTCGGCGAGAATATACCCGTACAATTCTCCTAAATTCGGCTCCAGTGTTGTAAATTGGTACGCACCGACTTTCGCGCGCGACGCGGTGAGCGCATTAAGAAGCGACGACTTGCCCGCGTTCGGAAGGCCGATAAGCCCCGCATCCGCAATCATACGAAGTTCTATTTTTACTCGTGCCTCTTCACCTTCTTTGCCTTTTGTAAACTGCATCGGGCGAGTATTGCGCGAGCCCTTAAAATATTTGTTCCCCAACCCGCCGCGCCCGCCTAACAAAATTTTGAGCCGTTCGCCGTCTTTGAGCAGTTCATACACCCTTCCTCTTCGCGCGCCCTCTAAAACAGTAACCACCGAACCGACTGGAATCTCCGCGTCCGCATCTTTTCCGTTCGCACCGTGTTTCCCCTTGCTCTGCCCGTCGGCACCGCGCTCCGCAGAAACAGACGACGAATGCCTATACGCCGCAAGGCGGCTCAAGTCGCGCACGGCAACAGCATAAACATCTCCACCCTCGCCACCGTTCCCTCCTGCGGCACCGGAAAATTCCTTCCCTTTTTCATGCAGCCAGCGCACGACACCGTCACCGCCGTCGCCAGCTTTCAATTTTAAAGTTATTTCATCTACAAAAGCCATTATGTAAAGTTAACTCGCAAGCGCTTTGCGAGCAAGTGATATCGCCCCTTCTTTCGTCAGCGCAGCGACAGTAAATAGTTTGTTGTGGCAAAAAACCGCGTCGGGAACACCGGACGCGCGGGCGAGTTCTCCGTCGCGAAGCCCCGCCCACTCTTTCGGAAACGGTTTGCGGGTTGTAAAAGAGTGCGGAAGAGCGCGCACAGCGTATGCTCGCCACTTTTCCACATCTCCGCGAAGGTCGGGCAATATTACAAATAACGGTTCGGGTTTTCCTACGAGAATCTCTTCCCATTCATACTTTTCGTCCAGAATAATAAGTCGTTTATCTTCCGCTTTTTCATATGCGCCTAAAACTAGTTTCTCTCCCACAAGCACATCCTTTGCAAGTATAATTTCACGAGCGAGTAGCGCGCTTGCAAATCTACGCGCTTCTTCAAACCCAGAATCCAGCGAACGAATCTTTTCATTCCATGTCGGCTCAAATGCAAATACAACATTTTGCAAAAAATACGGGAACGCAGGGGTATCGTCGTAACTTCCCAATTGCATACCGTTATCCCATGCATCTATAGGATGTACCAGTTTTCCTTCTATACGCACAGCAATTTCCGCGGAGCCGGAAATTGTCGCCCCGAACTTTTTCCACACAAGCCCAAATGCCGCGTAGGGTATTTTGTTTTCTCGCATACCCGCACCACCCGTTTGATGGTGGTCAAAACGATTTCGTTCTGCGTAATACACACCGCCAACATCAACAACAAAATCACCTGATTCAATAATCTTCGGATTGCGGCTTCGCACCACATCCGCATTTCCGTCCAAATGCAAAAGAAGTGCCGCAACTGCAAATGCGTCGTCAGCGTGGAAACCGCCGTCATGCGTTACAATTAATTTTTTAGAATCCTTCATTTCTATGCTATGTCGTCAAGCCGTTTTTCTATGTGCGCAATATGGGCATGAAGTTCTTTGATTTTCGCTTCTTCAACTTCAACTTCTTTTTCCGTTTTCTCCGCAAGTTTCTTCTCGTGCTTCAACCCAGTCAAAATAATACGGTCTCCAATAAAAAATGATACAAAGAGCCCGGTGAGCAAGAGTCCTAATACAGACAAAAGAAGAGACACCCCAGGAGAAAAGAGAATTGAAAGCCAGCCATCAACTTCGGCAAGCATGTCTGCGGAAAGCCACACCGCGCGCCAAAATAGTACGACAAAAATACCTCCTATAATTGCATAGACAATAGGCGAACGCGATAGGCGCGCGCGCGCCCTGTCTTCCAATTTGTCAAAAAATCTTACGAATGATGACATATACATTTATTATACCATACTACACCGCGCCATGGCACTTTTTAAACTTCTTACCGCTTCCGCACGGACAGGGGTCGTTTCTTCCTGTTTTTGGAGTATTGTTTATAATATTTACAGAAGAAAGAGCTGACGGCGCGGCGACTGCTTCAGCGCCGATGCCTTGTAATACGCTCAAGATGTGTTCATTGATTGACGACTGCATTCCCTTAAACAAGCGCATGCCCTCGGTGCGATATTCCACCAACGGGTCTCGCTGTCCATACGCGCGCAAGTTCACACTCCCGCGCAAGTGGTCCATAGTTTCAAGATGCTCCACCCAAAAGAAATCAATCGCTTGTAAAACCATGCGGCGAAGTATCGGATAAAACTCAACGCCTAGCGCTTGTTTCTTTTCCGCAATCATTTTCTCCGCGACATCCTCGCCCGCTGAAATCTCTGCAAGATACGCATCAACTGCCGCCTCATTTCCGAGGAGCATCGCGCGGCGCCTCCCGTACACAATACCCCTCTGATGATTCAACACATCATCATATTGTAGAACATGCTTGCGCGCATCAAAATTAAATCCTTCAATCTTCGTCTGTGCAGCTTCAAGCGAGCGGTTGATAAGCCCGTTTTCAATCGGCTCGTCTTCCGGAATCTTGAACGAACCCATCATCTTCTTAATCATATCCGATGCGAAAATACGCATCAGTGAGTCCTCCAAAGAAACAAGAAATTGCGTTTCGCCCGGGTCGCCCTGCCTGCCGCTCCGCCCGCGTAGCTGGTTGTCTATGCGGCGCGCCTCATGCCGTTCGGTGCCCACCACAAAAAGCCCGCCGAGTTCGCGGACCCGCCCCGCTTCCTGCGTGTCGGGCGGGTTGCCGCCAAGTTTAATATCCACTCCGCGCCCCGCCATATTTGTCGCAATCGTCACGCTCCCCCGCCTACCCGCCTGCGCGATAATCTCGCCCTCGCGCTCGTGGTTCTTTGCGTTCAACACCTCGTGCTTCACTCCTGCGCGCGAGAAATATCCGGAAAGCACTTCGTTCTTTTCAATAGAAACGGTGCCGACAAGAACCGGCTGACCCTTTTCCTGCAACTCCTTCACTTTTTTCGCAAGTGCCGAAAATTTGCCGCGTTCGGTTTGGAAAATAAAGTCGTTGCGGTCGCGCCGCGCAATCTCTTTATTTGTTGGAACTTCAACCACTGTGAGCCCGTACACCTTGAAGAATTCTTCGCTTGATGTTTTCGCCGTACCAGTCATTCCCGACAACTTTTTGTACTGGCGGAAATAATTTTGGAATGTGATGGACGCAAAAGTGCGCGATTCTTTCTGAACCACAACTCCCTCCTTCGCCTCAACGGCTTGGTGAAGCCCCTCGCTCCAACGCCTACCCGGCATCAGCCGCCCCGTGAACTCGTCCACAATAATCACTTCGTTATTTTTCACGACATACTCTTTGTCCTTGCGATACAGCGCTTTCGCCTTCACTGATGTTTCAAGATGATGCACAAGTTTTACTCCGCCTTCTGCATACAGATTTTCAATGCCGAGTATTTTTTCAGCTTTTTCAATCCCCTTCTCGGTGAGCTGTATGGCGCGAAGTTTCTCGTCAATCGTAAAGTCCTCTTCCGCAGTCATACGACCAGCAATCCCAGCAAATGTTTTATATAGCGACTCCGATTCAGCTGTTTGTCCGGAAATAATCAAAGGCGTACGCGCTTCGTCTATTAAAATAGAATCAACTTCGTCAACTATAGCAAAATTATAATCCTTTTGGCGCAGACGCTCGGGTGTGTATTCAAGATTGTCGCGCAAATAATCAAAACCGAATTCGTTGTTTGTGCCGTAAGTAATATCCGCCTCGTACGCTTCGCGGCGCGTACACGGTCGCAAAAATTCATGTACAACCTTGAAGGCGCCGACTTCATCGCGCTTTTCGTCTAGTTCTTTGCCTGCCTGCGCAGGCAGGTGCAACGGGTCGTATATATAAGAAGTATCGTGATTGATGCATCCAACGCGAAGCCCAAGCAAGTTATAAATCTGTCCCATCCATACCGTATCGCGGCGAGAAAGGTAATCGTTGACCGTAACGATATGCACGCCCTTCCCTTCAAGCGCGTTGAGGTATGCCGGCAAGGTCGCAACAAGCGTCTTACCCTCTCCCGTGCGCATCTCGGCAATATTTCCTTTATGCAACACTGCTCCGCCAAGAAGCTGAACATCAAAATGACGCTCGCCGAGCGTTCTGCGCGCGGCTTCGCGCGCGAGCGCGAACGCTTCGGGCAAAAGCGCGTCAAGAGATTCGCCGTCGGCGACTCGCTTTTTTAATTCGCCCGTTTTTACCGCAAACGCTTCGTCCGGCAAGACCTTTACCGCTTTTTCCAGCACGTTTATTTTTGCAACAATCGGCTCAAGCCCGCGCAACACGCGCGAACCCTCATCGCCAAAAATCCCCTTAAAAAACGACGGCATTTGAACATTCTAGCATATATTCTGCACTTCCCGCTCAATCTCAATCCCTGTCTTTTCTTTGACGATGCGCGCAATGTCGTCCGCAAACGCGCTTATTTCTTTTGCACCTGCTCCGTCTTGACTCACTAAAACAATCGGCTGGTTTTTCCAGAGTGCTACTTTGTCTATCTTATAACCATTTAATCCGCAGATTTTGTCCAAAATCCACGCCAAAGAAACCTTTATTGTTGGTGGTTGGTTGTTGGTTGTTGGTTGTTGGTAGCCGACAAATTCGGGATATTTCTTTTTCAACTCATCAAACTTTTCTTGAGAAATAATCGGGTTCTTAAAAAACGAGCCGGCGGTGCCGTGCGTTTTTAAATCCGGAAACTTGCGACCGCGGATTTCTAATACGGCGCGCCGAATATCCACGAGAGACGGATCTGGTTTTTCTGCAAAATATTCCGCCAAGTCCTTATACGAGAGATTCGGCGCACCGTTTTTCCGCAAACGAAACGCAACGCTTGTCACGATATAATCTCTTCCTTCCGGTTTCTTAAAAATACTGTCACGATACCCAAACTCGCATTCATCGCGCGAAAATCTTCGCACTGCGCTCGTATTTTTATCCAACACCTCAACCCATTCAATTACCTCTTTCACTTCGCTTCCGTACGCGCCGATATTCTGTATCGGCGCGGCGCCTACTGTCCCCGGAATACCCGAAAGGTTTTCCACACCCCACAACCCATGTGCAACCGTCTCTGCGACAAGTGCATCCCAACTTTCGCCTGCACCGACGACGATGCAAACATCCCTCCCTCCGCCTACTGGCGGAGTACTCCCCTCAAGGGGAGAATTCTTTATTTCAATCTTCACCACCAATCCTCTAAACCCATCATCCCTCATCAGCACATTTGACCCCCCACCTAAAATAAAAAGGGGGAGTGAGCACGAGCGCGCAAACGCGAACGCTTCTTGCAATTCCGCAACGCTCCGTGCTACGCAAAAATAATCGGCCTTCCCGCCGATTTTAAATGTAGTGAACTCCGCAAGAGAAACATTCTTTAACAATTCCATTGTGTAAAGACATGACCGGCGGGGGCGAGCTCCTAAAACTAATGTCTATGTGAGTGCAACCGCCGGTCGTATCTGCGCGCAATATATCCACATTATAATACTTGCACAAAAAAATGCACTATGCTACACTTGCGACCGTGAGTGCGAGTCAACGGACTTGCTCTAACGAATGTCTGCGAAAAACCCCTTCACGGGGGTTTTTCGTTTTTTTTATTGTCTAATTCGCGCGAATTAGAATATAAACATCAAACAAAAAAGAAAGCCGTTCGCGCTAGCGCGAACGGCTCGTGTAATCAAACAATTGCTGGCTATTTCGCAATCGCCAAAATGGCGTTCGCGGCTTTTTCCGTGTCAAACGGAACGGGTTGGAACTGGTCCTCCTGAATATGATTGATGTACGCTTTGTGCTGAGTAAACTTTAGCGCTATATCAACCGGCTTTACTAACTCGATAGCTAATGCGCGCACAATCATATCCTCGGTTCCTGCGGGGTGGGTGTAATAACCTTTATGAAATGCGCATGTCAACGGATGATGCTCCGTTCCAGACTCGGCTTTGAGTTTTTCCCCTAACCTAGATGTCCACACGCAGAGTGGAATCTTGCCCGCAAATGCGGCGGCGCGAAGCGCCGAGCCGGTTGCCGCAAACACGCCGTCTGCGAGTGCCGCAAGGTGGTCAGTGTTGTGTTTCGTTTCCGTTGTGTCCGAGATTTCTTTCACGACTCCATGATGTGTGTCGCTAAACGCCGCAGTGGCTCCACTCCAGCACGCCTTTGACTCTGCGCTTGCGCCTGGATGGAATCGTGGAATAATGACTATCTTCGCGCCGGCTTTCAGAGAAAGCGCGCACGAGGCAAGCCCGATTTCAATGATGTCATCGCTCTCAGGCCATTTCTGACTGGCGAGAATGAACGCGTACTCCACATCCCCTTTTGCTGTATTGAATGCGTCAATGGTCGCCTGCGGAATTGGCTCTGTTGCCGCCGTTGCAGACAGGTCTCCGATGATTTCTACTTGGTAATGGTGGTGCGCGTATGCCTGATTTTGCGATACGAGCCGCTTTCCGAGCTCATCGCATGTAAGTACTAGATTTGCCTGATACGACAAACGATGCGTAGCGCCCCAATTGTCGTCAAGAATGGCAAGTGGAGCACCGCCACCGCATGTTTTATTGTTTGCGCCCGCCGCGAACCAAAACTCTGAACGAATCGGCGAACTCAAGCCGCACACAACCACATCAGGTTGGACATTGTAAAAGATGTCCTTCGGCGAAATCTCCCACGGCGCTTTGATGTCCATCGGCCCTTCCGCGACGATGCAGTTGTCAAACCCCGCGCTCTTCCATTCCGCAACTGATAGCCCTTCTGCGACCACCCGCACTTCCGCGCCCTGCGCCTGCAAAACCTTTGCAATCCTCGTTGCAATCATTCCCGGCTTCTTGTCTCTCGTTACAAACAATACTTTCTTTGCTGTGTTCACTGTCTATCCTTTCTTTTCTGCGTTTTTTGTTGTCTTAGAACTCCGAAAACATACTAACATACCCTGCAAGAATATGCAAATTGACGGATTACTTTATCTGTTTTATAAGGACTAATCCCTTTTTGTGGTTCTTCCATGCGGTTTCCAACACCGACATAACCGCTAGAGCGCTTTCAAATGCAAGCGGAGAATCCTTTGCGTAGATTTTTCCATTGAGAATATCCTGAATATGAAGCGTTTCTTGATGAAAGTCATCAGGCCGTTTCTTTTCAAAAATCTCTTCTTTAACCGCCCCGTCCGCACCCGCGTACCGAACAACATCGCCGTTCGGCGCGCCGTTGCAGAGCCATTCAATAAATCCGTCTACACCCTGAAGCCGCGCCCATTTGCGCGTCGGCTTGGTAACAACATCTTGAATCACGCGCCCAACTTTTCCAGAATCCGTCTCAAAAGAAAAAGCGGCGAGCGAGTCGTACTCAACTTCTCCTTTCTTTTCCACCTTAAGTGCCGCGGACACTTTCTTCCAGCGCCCCAAACCAGAAAGACGCGCGAGATACTGCCACAAATGAAGCGCGTGCGAATTCTCGCCGGATGCCCCGCCACCCTTTCTCCAGTACCCCAGATAAGTGTCTTGCGGGCCTTTAAGCCACGGATGCGCTTTAAAAATTCCGTCCCAATGTTCCCGAAACTCAACATCAACGGTTTGAATATCTTTCACAATACCTTCGGCAATCAATTCAGCGACACGATGCATTGAACGCGCCACGGAATGGTCGTACCCCACAATAACCTTTGTCGCTTTTTGTTTTTTATATGCAACAACGAACTTCCGCAAATTTTTATCAAATGGCGCGCAGAGCGGCTTTTCCAATTGAAGAATTTTTGGCTTCTCCGACAGCATTTCAAGCGCAACCGCCATACGCACATGAGGCGGCGTCCCGACCATAATAATATCAAAGCCGCCGCGCGGTGCGGTATCTGGAGTATATTGTTTAATCGCAGAATCCCACGCGCCGTAGCGCGCCGGGTAAATTTCATTTTTCATCCTCAAAAGCGCTTTCGGGTCGGCATCTACCACGCACACGCTCCACCCCATTCGCCGACACGCCTGCGTGAGGTGATTCCCGATTGAACCCGCGCCGATAATTTTAACTTGCATAATGTATTTTCATTAGTTGTTCGGCTATTAAAAAATCCACGGGGTGGTCAATGTTCACTGACTCCCATTCGTCCATCACAAACCCGGCAATTTTTTCTCCCGTCATTGATTTCTTATCTAAAATCGTTTCGGGCCAAAATGCGTTCATACAACCGTTGTTTTGGAAAATATCTGGAAGCATTTGGCGCGCGACATTATATGGTTCTTTCATTCCAGTATGCGCTTCTCCCAAAAACGGTTCAATATGTTCTCCATTAAACCTCCACATCTTGTACGGATGCTTGCTTGCCGAAGACACCGCGCGCACCGAGTCCGCACCCGCGCGCCCTAGCCGTTGTAAAAGTTCTATGCCTTCCGCAATGCGCTCTGCGCGCCGAAGCGGCGCGGTCGCACGAATATCCACAATCATATCAGGCAAATCCCCTTCTGCTTCAAGCGCGCGCAAGTGATGCTCAAAAACAGGCAAGTCCAGAGTAAGGTCTGCCGCCAATTCTTTTGGTCTGGTGAAAACCTCTGCGCCATGCTTCTTCGCCTCCGCGGCAATTTCCGCATCGTCGGTATTCACAATGATGCGGGAAATTTCCGGCACTTTCCGCGCCGCTTCAATCGTCCAAGCGATAAGCGGTTTTCCACATAAGTCCTTTACATTCTTCCCCGGTACACCCTTTGAACCGCCTCGCGCCGGGATAATCGCGTAAATCTTCATACGAAATATATAACCACAGAAGAGCGTAAAAAGAAACAAAAAACCCCCACACTTGTCTGACAAGTGTGGGGGTTGAGAATCATAACCCGAGTAATTGCGGCAACTCGACGATTGAACGTACTAGTGGAAATTTGACGGTCTCCGTTGTCCACTTGTTCCAATCGTTCGGAATCCCGACAAAGTCGCACCCGAACTCTTCTGCGGCTTTCGCGTCAGATTTTCCATCGCCTATAAAGAGCATAAACTCATTATCAACTTCCGCGAGGTGCTGTGCACGCGCAAGATTGTCCACCTTTGAAATCGGCTGGCCGAAGATGCCGCGGAAATGATGTTTAATCCCGAAGTGTTCTATCGACTCGCGCACCGCCTTTTCGGGCGTTGCAGAGTTCACAAATAGAGTGTGGAACTTTGCGAGCGTTTTGAGTGTTTCTTTCGTCCCTTCCGGCATCCCCGATTGTTCAAGTAATTTATGAACAATAGTGTTGTAACAGTCGGCATACGCGGCGGTGAGGATTTCCACATTATCGGAACAGAACCGTTCGAATGTCTCGCGCAGGATATCATACCGAGATCCATTGCCCTTGGAAAACTCCAACCGCTTTTCCGCGAGAAAGTCGGCATTGTCCGGATGAAAAGGTAGCGCGAGAATATCCCACGCTTTTTGCTTCAACCCTTCGCCGCCCTTCGTTAACACTCCATCAAAGTCAAAGACCACAACTGATTTTTTGTGCATTTTCTTTCCTTTCATTTTTTTGATTCCTCCTGCCCTTAACATAAGGGGAGGTGCCGAGTCCGCGAGGCGGAGGGGTGGTTTTGGCATTCAGATTCCACCCCCTCCCCCTCGCTTCGCTCGGGTACTCCCCCTTGAAAAAGGGCGAGAGGAAAACTTTTTATTCCATCTCTGATACTATCACTACTTCTCCACCTCGTCAAACTGGTGTCGCCCCCAGTTCAGGAGTTTTGTTTTGCGCGCTTCGCGCGGCATTGCAGAAATCTTTTTGTCTATGTAGTACGAATCGCCTTGCGTCTCCAGTGAAGTCGTAGA
>MHSA01000008.1 GCA_001821135.1 Candidatus Taylorbacteria bacterium RIFCSPLOWO2_01_FULL_48_100
CCGTAATCGTCATGGTCAGGACCTTCGTCGTCCTCGCCTCTGACATAAATGAGTTTTTCCATAAGAGTTTTTCTAGAAAATCTCAAGGTTGTAACGAACTATTCCGGCACTCACCGGACGCTCTCCCTCAATGAGGTAAAAAAAGATGTACTTGATCTCGTTAGGATTTTATTCGTCAGCTGAGTCGTCAAAGTCGTCAGAGCCGTCAACACTTCCTTCGGGCATCGCACTCACCTCCTTATCTTTTGCATTCTCCCAATAGCATATACTCATACGGGGTGTTGTCAAGAAAAACCCCCGACGCCTGTGCGCGGGGGTTAAGTTATCTCGTCCATTTTATCCCTTAACGATTTGGTTTTTACTGTTTTTGTGATTCTGCTAGTCGCACTCGGTAGAAACTCGCTGGAGCTTCCGTCGTGTGCGTGAACTTTGTTGAGCCCGTCTGTAAATTGAGCGGTTGGAGGTACTTCGGAATGGAGTACCAATTTCCGTTCAGTGTCCCAGAGAACTCAATGTTAGCAACCGAAGTTGCTTCTACGGAGACCGTAATCTCCGTTATACTGCCGATTCGCGTTATTCGCGCGATTTTCGGTGAACTTACCACAAGCACTGGGGATTGTGATTGTTGCGATTGCGTCTCCGGCGCGCGAATGGATTCAAGAAGTTTTGGAAGATTCGCAGACGCGGATGAGAAAAAGCCGTCTATGATATTGAACTCCGCAAAGAGTCCGTTTTCCCACAGAACGACCTCTCCTTCCGTAATCCACTCCTCGCGATATTGAGGATTGACATACTCTTTGGCGAGTATAACCAACCCCTGCCCAAGTTCCCTGTCTACCGTTTGGATGAAACAAGCGGAACCCGGACTGCTTCCATCACTGGAGAAACGCTCTTCACGGCCGTTGCCGCGAACACGGAGTTCAACTTTCGTTACTCCAGTTAAATTGAGCGTAACTTCCCCGTACTGTAATTTCACATCCAGCACTTCGGGTGGTACGGCCCATTTTCCATCGCTTTGTTGCAACCGGAAGATATTCTGACTGTAAGGACCGGGGGTCGCCTGAACATTAAGAGCAAACTCTCCTTGTTCAAAACCAAGCGGCGGCACATACCTTTCGGCAAGCACCTTAACTCGGTTTTTTATCACATCCTCAAAATCGCCCATGTATGGGTAAAAAGAGAAAGTGTCTTCAAGACGAGCCCATGTATCAAGCGCACTGATTACGATGGAGACCTCCGATTGCCGATTGTTCACATTACTCCCGATAGGAAGCAAATACTGCTGCGCCATTGCGGACGCAACAGAGAGGAGTGCGGCAAAAACCGCGATTTTCATTTTCACTATTTCCTTTCTATCGCCATCCCGCAATCCGCACTATGCGAACCGCTAGCAGATGACAAAAAGCATAATCTGTCAATACAATATCATACCTCCTATAAAAAAGCAAGCATCTCACACACAACTACACAAGCCACATAAAACCCCAAAAAACCAAGCAAATCCGTCAAATTATCAACCACTTATCCACAGTTTGCAGATTGCCGGTGTTTTTAATTATGTTATGGACGGATACATTAGTTTGACAAAAAACAAGGCGGGTATATAGTTAAGAGTGGAGTTTCCAGCGATTGCTGGGTAGTTCTCCAAAAACAAAGAGCACCAAATTCATAAACATATTATGAAAAGCAAAAACCTCTTCAGAGATGAAGAGTTCAGAACACCCGAAATGTGCAACCCGCCGCAGGACGGTATTGACTGTGTCGCGGTCGCAATCAACAAGAATGGGGTGGCCGTGCGCTCAACGCACGACCCGAAGAAAACCACGACGGTTTTCACCAATACTGAATGGCGGAACTTCATTACATCCGTCAAGCAGGGCAACTTCTCGGTGTAAGACGAGAACAAGGGGCGAGAGTATCTCGCCCTAATTTTATGAAAGAGCATTGGAATAAAGTATATAGTGGGAAACCAAACGGTCATAAATTTAGGCAGTTTTCCGTTAAAGAGTTATCTGGAATACTTGCGTATTTTCCAAAAGCGCAAGTTGCTTTTGATTTGGGTTGCGGACAAGGGAAACTCATGAAACAACTAAAATCTAGAGATATTGATGCTTACGGAGTTGATTTCTCTGAAGAAGCAAAAAAACAGTCGGTAGTTCCGGACAAAACGAAGATCTCCGACCTCAATTCATTTGTCCCACCGTTTAAGGTTGATATTTTCTTTCTGAAATTTGTTATCGCTTTTATACGAAACAAAAATCTTCTCCGGCGGCTGAAACCGTTCATAAAAAAGAATGGCGGAATTGTGATACTTACCCCTATTGGAATCGGTCTAAAATGTTGCATTAAAGAGAAGAGATTAAAAGAAATGTGCAATGGATTTATAATTGAGAAAGAGGAAGTATGGTACAAGGACAAAGAAAAAAACCGAAAGCTTGTCCTGCTTATTCTGCGCAAGAAATGATTTTTATTATTAACTCGCAAATGATTTGTGTTAGAATGAAGAGATATGGCTATTGGAAAATTAAGTTTAAGAAAAATTAAAATTACAGATGAGAGATATTTCTCAAAATGGTGGCGCGATAAAGAGTTGCTTGCATTAACTAGCGGCATTTTAGAACCGTTAGCCGATAAGGATGTAAAAAGATATTTTTTAGCAATGCTACAGAGCGGTAACGATTATCATTTTATAATCTTGCTGGACGGAAATGTTATCGGCCATATTTCATTGGCGAAAAGAAAGAACGGTTGGTACGAAACGCAAATAATTATTGGAGAAAAAAAATATTGGGGAAGGGGTTACGGAACAAAAGCAATTCACTTGTTGCTTGAAAAAGCAGAGAAATTAAATAACGCAAATATCTACTTGGAAGTGAGACCTGATAATGCAAGAGCTATTTCTGCCTATGAAAACAGCGGTTTCGTGAATGTGGGAATAAAAGAATATCCGGAAAATAAACATCTTACACAAACGATAAGAATGGAATTAAAAAAAGAACCTTAAACTTTATGAAAAAAACAACAATAGATTACAAAAAAGCAATCAAGTATGCTGTAAAGATTATTGACGCTTGGTTGCCGTCAAAGATTCAATATGACCGGATTCCCGCGCTATCTGTCGGGCTTGTTCATAATGGAAAGATTGTCTATAAGCGCGGGTTCGGTTTTGCTGATGTTGAATCTCTGGAACCCGCAACTCCAAACACCTGCTACCGCATTGCGTCAATCTCAAAAACCTTTACGGCTGTTGCAATTATGCAACTTGCCGAACAAGGCAAGTTGCATCTTGATGACAAGATTCACAAATACTTGCCGTGGTTCAAATCTCGCTCAAAGGACTCGGATTCTAACAACATTACAATACGACAAATCTTATCGCATACAGCAGGTGTATTTAGGGATGGAAACACGCCGCATTGGGCGGACGATAAGTTTCCAGATATTACTGGACTGCAAAAATCAATATCCAAAGCAGTTGTTTTTGAAAACTTAACGCGATTCAAATACTCCAATTTTGGTTTTGCCCTGCTTGGAGAGGTTGTCAAAAAAATAAGCGGTGTAAGTTACAATGAATATGTAAGCGAAAACATCATCAAAAAACTCGGAATGGAAAGAACGGCTCCAGACCTTACAAAAGAAAATGAAGGTTGGCTCGCAAAAGGATATTCTCGGTCGATTCCTAATAAGGAACGCGAAGCGTTTCATCATATACCAACAAACGCATACGCATCCGCCACCGGCTTTCTTTCTAATGTTTCCGATCTTGCAAAATATCTTTCGGCTTTATCACTCAAGAATAAAAACGCCAATCAACTGATTAACAAAGAATCAAAAAAAGAAATAATGAGAGAATATTGGGCAACTGGCGAAGACAACGAGTCATACGGACTCGGTTTTACTGCCTGCAAGATTGAAAATAGAAAAATTGTCGGACATAGCGGCAGTTTTTCGGGATTCATTACTGCCATTGCTCTTGATACGGAAAATGATATTGGCGTGATTACGCTTTCCAACACAAATGATAGTTCCGCTTATCAAGTAAATCAAGGTATTTTTGAGGCGATATACAAATTGGCTGACGAGAAAGACAGGTATACCGAGGGCAAAAAAATATTGAATCAAGAAAAATACGAAGGCATATATCGTTTGCGATGGGGCGACTATGTTGTTGCTGGTTTAGACGCAAATCTTATCGCATTTGGTCCAATAACAAACTCGCCAATAAAAGACACAACTCTGTTAAAACCGAATGGAAAGAATAGATTTATAATGGACAGCAAATCCAATTTCGGCTCTAACGGCGAATACGCAACTTTTGTGTTTGAGAAAGACAAGCGCAAAGCGAGCAAGTTAATTTGGGGTTCTACGCCGTATGAACGGTTAGAAGAATGATGTGCTAGATATATGTTTAATACAATTCTAGGAAAAGAAAGCGAGCGGTACAAAAAGAACGCAGATGCGCTTATTACCGAAAGCGGGATTTTGGATATTCTGAAAAAATACGGCACGCCGGTTTTTGTCGGTTCATATGCGGCGAATCTGATGATGAGCGCGGATATTGATATTCATATATTACGAGAAAAACCGTACAAGAAAGAATTGAACAAGAGCAATTTAACATTGCAAAAGCGGTTGTTACGCCAGAACAGCGCGCGGAAATCTTGCGGCTCAAAAAAGAAAATAATGACCTAAATGAATGCAAAAAATACTTTGACTGGGGCGCAGTCGGCGAGCGGCTCATAGAACGCGCGCTTGCGTTTTTACACAATTAAATCACCTCTCACACCAACAACAAGGCGAGAACGCGCTGGCGGGGGAGCGCCCAGAGGAAGGTGGATAGCCGCGGTCCGGCGTCTTTGCTTACGAGCAAATTGTAGACATTCTTAAAGAACATTTTTTGGAGAGGCATATTTTCTTTTTCGGAATTACCCGGCTCTTTCGGAATGTCGTACATTATTTTCTCAATCTCTTTGAGCGAGATTTTTGCGTTTTCCGCGAGCGCCGCGCGCAACGCGCGGATGTGCGCGATTTGTTTTTCGCCGAGCCGTTTCGCATATTCTGCGTTGACGCTCTCGCGCACCGTGAGCACTTCTTCTTTATTGTAGGTCTCTAGCCACGCGCGCGCTTTCGGGAGCCGCGCCGCGATGGACGACGGTTCGTACTTAAAGTCCAGCCCTTCAAGAACTGCACTTAGTTTTGAGTGGTCCCACTGCACCACTTGCCCGAACGCGACCGCCTGCCTAAATGGAATCGGCGGGAGCATCTTCTTTGTAGTCATGCCGCTCATTATGAGCGATATTTTCTCCGTTTCTTCCAGCGTGTCCGCTTGGAGCGCGGCGATACTTCCGTCAAATTCGCTGTACTGCTTGTATATTTCTGTATTGAACGCCACAGAGAACGGCTGGGTCGGTGGTTTTTTGAGGTAAATCCATTTTAGGAGTTCTGGGGTGTAGATTTCAAGGAGCGCGCGCGGCGAGACGGCGTTGCCTTTTGAGCCCGACATTTTCGCGCCGAGCCCTTGGAGTCCGACGAACAGATATTCTTGGAAAACAGGCGGCGTTATGTTAAACACTTTGTCCGCCACTGCACGCGCCACATCAAAACTCCCACCAGGCGACGCGTGGTCGTGCCCGCCCGGCTCAAATACTACGCCTTCCACGCCCCAGCGCATTGGCCAGTCAATCTTCCACGCCAATTTAACGATATGCTCTTTCGTAAAATCAATCGTCTCGGTTTTCCCGCTGTCGCGGCATTTATATGTTATGTTCGCGCCGCCATCGTATCCCAGCACTTCGGTGTTGTCTTTGCCGCTAAACCGCGAATACACGGACACGGGGTAGTAGCGGGCAATATATTCCTCGCGCTCAATACCTTTTTCGCTTTTGCCCTTGTCGGTCATAAAGGAGAGCAAAATCTCGGCGATAATTTCTCGGTGCTTGAGCGCGTGCGCAATCTGCGCGTCGTACCGCCCCGATTGGTATTCTTTCGTCTGGTAGCGGTATTCAAGAGCGATGCCGAGCTCCTTCATTGATTCCTCAAACTCTTTCTGAAACCGCTGCGCGTACGAGCCGTATTTTCCAATGGGGCACGGAACAGCAGAGAGCGGCATTCCGATATATTTCTCAAACGACGAGTCCACTCCTTGCGGCACTTTCCGAAAGCGGTCAAAGTCGTCCCACGAAAAAAGAAGCCGAGTCCTTTTCTTACGCTCTTTTAATTTCTCCGAGACCGCGAACGATGTTATGACATCGCGGAAGTTGCCGAAATGTACGACGCCCGACGGGCTGATACCCGCCGCGCAAGTGTACACTTCATTTTTTGGGAACTGCGCGAGCACTTTGTCGGCAAGCGCGTCCGCCCAGTGTGTTTTTGTGTGTTCTGTATTCATTTTTCCGCACAATTATATCACATTTTTGCATTGCGGAATATACCTCTCTAAAAAAATAAGCGCATTTATCTTTTGAAACCTTTTGTTTTCAGATGAAGGTTCCCCACTTACCATTTATACAAACAAGATGGTAGAATAAGAAAACTATGGCATCTCCGTATTACACGAAACCACGCTTTGAGCTTTATCAAGGTGATTGCCTCAATTTGTTTTTAGAAATGCCGGAAAACTCGGTAGAAAAGCAAGAAGTATGAAAACAACTTTTGACGCGCAACTCGTTACTAACTACAAAAGCCAATCGCAGAAAGCGCGTGTTTTAACCGAGCAATGGGTGGATGAGTCGGTTTTTTGTCCAAACTGTGGACACCTAAACATTAATAAATATCCAAACAATCAACCTGCCGCTGATTTTTTCTGCTCAAATTGCAAAGAAGATTATGAATTAAAAAGCCAGCAAAATGAAATCGGCACAAAAATTGTAGATGGCGCATATCGCACGATGATTGAGCGCTTACAAAGCAGTTCTAACCCCAATCTCTTTCTGTTAAATTACGATTTGCACAGTCTGAGTGTTATTAATTTCTTTGTTGTACCAAAACACTTTTTTGTTCCAGAGATTATTGAAAAAAGAAGACCTCTTGCAAAAACAGCGCGCCGCGCCGGTTGGATTGGGTGTAACATTCTTTTACATAATATTCCACAAATCGGTAAAATCTTTTTCATAAAAAATAAACAAATTGAGACGAAAGAAAAAGTGCTTGCTGAATGGCGTAAGACACTTTTTTTACGAGAGGAAAAAGAAATCTCTACAAAATGTTGGTTATTAGATATAATACGAAGTATTGAAAATCTCAAAAAACCTAATTTCTCCCTTGATGATATTTACGCATTTGAAGAGGAATTGAGTAAATCTCACCCACAAAATAAGCACATAAAAGATAAAATTCGTCAGCAATTACAAATTTTAAGAGACCGCGGATATCTTGAGTTTCTTGGTCCCGGTAGATACCGTATAATATAATATTATGAAATTAAAAAAATTCATAAAAAATCTGGAGAGGATTAAAAACAGATATGGAGACGATTTAGAGGTTACTATGGCAGATTATATTCCTGTTGTTAAACCAGTGTTTTTGTCAAATAAATATTTTGGGAAAAAGGTTGTGATAACCGATAAGGAATAAAGATATAGAATTATTTCAGTCGGTTGTCAATATTATTTCGGATATTTGTCGTTGCAAAAATTGGGATTGCCAATAGCAAAATAAAATTAAATACCAAAGACGGAAATTAAACCAATAATTATTATGGAATAGTAGGAATCGAAATTAACATTAAAAATTAAGACGCCTGTTGTTATATTATGTTAATAACCACAATCAAAACTCCGCTCGTGAAAGTAAAGAAATGCACACTGATTGAATTAGTTGAGCGCGCTGTGCTGAGTATACCTGAAAAGAGCATTTTGGTCGTTACCTCAAAAGTTGTTTCTTTGTGCGAGGGAAGTGCCGTACCCCGCCTGCGCCAAGGCTTCGGCGGGCAGGCTCTTGCGAGAGCGGAAAAAGACGCTCTGATTCGGAAAGAAAGCGACTACTACATTCCTTCTGAAAAAAGCAAATGGGGAATTACGCTCACGCTCACGCGCAATATTCTAATTCCGAGCGCAGGTATCGACGAATCAAACGCAGACGGCCATTACCTTCTGTGGCCGCGCAATCCGCAAGAAAATGCAAACGCACTTCGCGCGCATCTCGCGCGCCGCTTCCGGCGGCGCGCTCTCGGTGTCTTAATCACCGACAGTAAGACAGCGCCGCTTCGGCGCGGCACGACCGGCATTGCGCTCGCGCACAGCGGCTTTGATGCGCTTACCGATTATGTTGGGAGCAAAGACCTTTTCGGCAGGCCATTTCGCGTGTCGCGGAGGAGTGTGATAGACGGGCTTGCGGCCACCGCCGTGTGTGCGATGGGGGAAGGGAGCGAGCGGACGCCGCTCGCGCTTGTTTCTGATATTCCGTTTGTGCGCTTCCGCCAGCGCAACCCGACAAAAGCTGAACTGGATTTTCTGCATATACAGCTCAAAGAAGACTTGTATGCTTCGCTCCTTCGCGCCGCGCCGTTTCGGCGTGGCGGCGGAGAAGCATCGGGCAAGAAAAAACGGCGCTCGTGAACGAGCGCCGTTTTGCGCTACTCCATCGCTTTCAACACCGTGAGATACAAGGATTCCACCAGTTTTTTCTGTTTTTTCCCGATGGCTCCGTAGTGGTCCAATCCCGGTGCGGCATTGATTTCCAAAATCCAATACTTAACCTTCGCCGCATTGTCGCTCAACTCTCCTTCAATCATAAGGTCAACACCGCAAAAGCGAAGCCCCATATCTTTGGTAAGCCGAATCGCCAGTGTTGCGAACGATGGGTGAATAGAGTCGGTTACATCTCTTGAATCGCCGCCCGTGGAAAGGTTTGCATTATCTAAAAGAAATACACACGCGCCTTTTTGAGGTATTGAACTAATCGTCAATCCGCTCCGCGCGAGTTTCATCGCAATGCGGAAGTCATCGGTCTTAATCAAGGTATCTCGCCCGCTTTTCTTAAAGAACTTTTGTTTGCGTTCTAGAAGTTTCGTGATGGTTGAACGACCATCTCCAATTACACTAAGCGGAATCCGTTCGTAGGCAGAGATGATTTTATCGTCCAGCACTACGACACGATAATCTTTTCCGGAGAGTGCCTCTTGCACAAGCGCGACGCGGTCTTTCTTTAACGCCGCGCGGAACGCGCGGTAGAAGTCCCGTTTTATGAACACTTTGGCGACCCCAGCTCCTTGGCTTTTGCTGTTGGGCTTTACGATGACGGGAAATCCGAGTCCTTGCGCGTAACTGTATGCGGCATCTATGTTTCTGTCCGACCCAATTGCATCAGCCCACTCTGATGAGAAGAATGTTTCGCCTGTTACAACCGGATATCCCATTTTTTTCATAAAATAGGCGGCGAAGTCCTTATCTTTCGCAATATCCGATGAGCCGACTGGATTAAGGTCCACAGTTGAGGCGCGAAAATACCGCTTGTGCCCGCTTCTGAACACAATCTGCCCCGCCCAACCGTACTTCGGTTCCAAGTTGACCTGCGCACCTATCCTTGGCGCGATTTTCTTCAACAGAATACTTACTAATGGTTTCTTCATTTTATTCCTTTATATATGAGAGGTGTGAAAATAGCAATCTGTAAGAACGCTACTATGAGGTGGCTCAAAAAGCAATACATGTTATATAATAGAGCGATGAAACAAAAACTCTCAACTGAACCCTACAAAGGCGTGCGCGATTTTTACCCCGAAGATATGGCGGTGCAGAATTATATTTTTTCCGTGTGGCGGAACGCCGCGGAGCAATTTGGCTACCAGGAATACAACGCCTCTATTTTAGAATATTCTGACTTGTATAAAAGCAAAGGGAGCGACGAGATTGTGAACGAGCAGACCTACTCCTTCACCGACCGCGGCGGCAGGGAAGTAACGCTTCGCCCCGAGATGACACCCTCGCTCGCGCGGATGGTCGCGGCACGGAGGAAGTCATTAAAATTTCCGCTCCGCTGGTACTCTATTCCGAATGTGTTTCGTTACGAACGGCCCCAGCGCGGTCGGCGGCGCGAGCATTGGCAGTTTAACGCAGATATTGTGGGTATTGCAGGGCTTGAAGGGGATGTTGAAAGTGTTTCGCTTGCACCGGCGATTATGAAAGCATTTGGAGCAAGCGATAAGGATTTCGTCATAAAGATAGGGAGCAGAAATGCGCTTGCAGACGAGCTTGTACGCAGAAAGATTCCCGCAGAAAATCATAAACAAATTATTCGCTTGATAGACCGACAAGGCAAGATGCCGGAAGAAGAACGGATTGCGGAATTAAATAAACTAGGAGGAGAATTTGAGATACAAGAAAGCGCAGATGTTGCCGAAATACGAAAGCGGCTTTCTGAAAAAGGAATACAAAATACGGAGTTTGATGCGAATATCGTGCGAGGATTTGATTACTACACAGGTATGGTGTTTGAGGTGTTTGATACGGCTCCGGAAAATCGCCGCTCACTATTCGGGGGCGGACGCTACGATAATCTTTTGGAAATATTCGGTATAGAATCGGTACCGTTCGTTGGTTTTGCTATGGGAGATATTACCATCCGTGACTTTCTAGAAACGCACGGCTTGCCGATTTCTGCACAGTAGCAACAAGTTGCGCTGTTTTTCTTGTGTTAAAATAAATGTACTGTGAAAGGGAAATTCTTTGCACTGCTTGCGTTCCTCAGTATTGCCTCGGGCGCGGCAGTTTTTGCGTTTGCAGAAACCAGCAACCCCGTGCAGATTTTCGTGCGTCCGAGCGTTGAATGTTATGCCGCATCCGATTCTGCAGGAACAAACAAAAAAACCACTTTCTTTATTGGTGAGACCGTTTGGTGGGTTGCGAAGGTGTTGCCTGTGGGCGCTTCATATTCGTATGCGTGGAGCGGTGATCCAGACACTGACGCCGCATTACTCACTACGAATGCTGTTGCAATTTCAAAAATCTATCAAACAACCGGCAATAAGTACGCGCAGGTAACGGTAACGCCAAATATCACTGTACCGGCTGGTGTTAATCTCTCCAAGACCGCTTTTTGCAATGTTCCTCCCGGTACGCCAATTACAATTACTGAAGTACCAAAACCCGACCTCACGGCAAATGCGCCGACTCCATCGCTTGTGTCAACTGGAGTTGCCGACCAGTACTATCCGAACACTGCTGGAACGCTCGGTGGCGCGGTCAAAAATGTCGGTACTGCGGAATCACTGGGTACATTCACCAGCCGATACTCCTACCGCGCGCGCACGGATACAAACCCGCAGCCGCGTCCAGATGACGACATTGGAGAGAAAGGAGTATGGTCAAACATTGGAGACAAACTCCTTGTCAACAACGACCCGCTTCCGCCAGACGGAAGCTTGACTCGCACTGTTCGCGCGTCAAACCCCACTGCGTTTAATGTTGGTACTGCGGAAATAAGGCTGTGCGCTAATCGTCCCGTGAGCGTGATGAACGAAACTGTTTCATCCGACAAGAGCAACTGTGCTTCACGGATTATCACCATTGTTGCGCACCCCACCGCTACCCTTGACCTCAAAGTACGCCAGACCAACACGGCAACCTACTACGATTCCGCAACCGTTCCATACAACAACACCATTG
>MHSA01000009.1 GCA_001821135.1 Candidatus Taylorbacteria bacterium RIFCSPLOWO2_01_FULL_48_100
ACCCGGGCATTAAGGCCTGGGGGGGAATCGAACCCCCGCATGTTGGTTTTGCAGACCAAAGCGTTACCACTTCGCCACCAGGCCATACTCCTATACTACTGTGTATGCGACAATTCTTCAATTCGCTGGCGATTCTTTTCTCCGCGGTCAATTATGAATGTAATTTTGGGCAAGCGGCGCATTCGCGCCGCTTGCCCTAAAAATTTCCTGAACCCTCCCGCGCGCCGATTTGCAAATGCAACCGCTTTTTCTTCCTCGCTTTCTGGGAGTACCGAAAGAAGAATAGTTGCGCGGCTATTTTTCTCCGATAGCGTTACGCCTGTCACGGTAATGAGCGAATTGCGGTTTGATTCCATTTCCAAAAAACGCGCGGCTTCGCGCGCGATTTCTTCCGCCAATCGCAATTTCTTTTTTTCTGTTGCCATAGTTCGCTTACACTTCTACAATTTTTACTACCTCAATTGTGTCGCTTACGGCGAGTGGAAAGGTACTCGTGGTAAGCGCGCCGAACTCTGTTCCTGCCGCCGCCTCGCGTGCCTTTTCTTTAAATCGCTGAAGCTCTTTTACTCTACCCGTACCTATGCGCTCGCTGCGTCGCACAATTATAAATTCATCGCCGAGCGCTAGCATTCCTTCAAGAACCTTGCCTCCGACGACTTGCGTATTCTTTTCTTCCGAAAATAACTTCACAATGCGGGCTTGTCCTGTTATTTCTTCGCGCTTTTCTTTCGGCGTGCGTTCTTTCACAAGTTCGGCAAGAAAGTCGGAAAGGCGATAGATGATGTCAAAAAGATGTATGTCTGCGCCGCCAGTTGCCTTTGATGATTTTTTTGCGCCCGCGTCTGTGCCAACATTAAACCCGACAACTAAAGCACCCGCCACGCTGTCCGCAATCTTCACATCTCCTTCGCCTATATTGCCCAGCCCCGCACACACGATTTTTATTTCCGTCTTTTCTGTTTTTAATTTCTCAATCTCGTGCCGTATCGCTTCAATGCTTCCTGCATTATCAGCTTTTATAATAAGCGGAATCACAGTATGTACACCGACTCGTTCAGGCACTTTCTCGGTTTTACTAGAAGGCACAACCGCGCGCGCCGCGTTTTCTTCAAGCGCTTTTTCCGCTTCTTTTTTATTTACATATGCGCGGAACGGCGCGCCGGAGTGGGGAAGTGCGCTCCAACCGTACGCGCGCGCGATGCGCCCGCAGCCAGCTTCAGCTAATGGCTTGCCCGCGAAGTCCTCAACCGTACGAAGCGTTGAAAGCGCGTTATCGGCAAGAATCGCATTTCCCTTGCGCAACACTCCGTTTTTAATAACAAGCGTTGCGCAGATCCCCTTCGCGCTTGAGCGTTCGGCTTCTATCACCACTCCTTCGGCGAGCCGCCCAGAGTCGCGCGGCGCATCATTCATATCGGCAAGGAGTAGCACTAGGTCAAGCAGTTCAGAAACGCCATTTCCGGTTTTTGCAGAAACGCTCGCGGACGGTATGCTACCGCCATACCCTTCCACATACAGTTCATGTTCGGCTAGCGACGCTTTCGCGTGTTCAACATCCGCATTCGGTTTATCGGTTTTGGTAAACGCAACCACAAATGGTGTCTTGCACTTTTGCAGAATTTTTATTGACTCTATCGTTTGCGGTTTCGCACCTTCGTCTGCGGCTACGACGAGAATGGCGACATCCGCAACTCCGGAAGCACAACTTCTGCTTGAGCCAAACGCTTCGTGCCCAGGTGTGTCTATGAAAGAAATCTGCCGCTCTTTTCCGTCAGCAGTTTTATGCAAAACTTCATACGCGCCGATGCGCTGGGTAATTCCGCCCGCCTCTTTTTCCGCGACATTGGTTTTGCGGATGTAGTCAAGAAGCGTGCTTTTGCCGTGGTCAACATGCCCTACAACCGCTACCACCGGCTGGCGCACTTCGTTTTGTTTTTCTGTTGTTTTTGAGTTCGGCATAAAAAATAATCGTATCACGATTTCCACACGATTGCGAGTTTTTCGTGTATGTGGTTTTATGGTCGTTATGAAAAGAATATATTTGGACCACGCTTCTACGACTCCGCTTGATGCGCGAGTGCGGAAGGTAACAGAGCCATATTTCGCAAAGAATTTTGGAAACCCAAGTTCCATTCACGCAGAAGGAGTTGCGGCAAAGAAAGCAGTTGACGAAGCGCGCGTAAAAGTTGCGCGCGCGCTGGAAGCGCGCGCAGAAGAGATTATTTTTACAAGCGGCGGCACCGAGGCGAACAACTTGGCGATTTTCGGTGTTGTGAATAATAGTAGAAAGAATGTACACATCGTTACAACAAACATAGAGCATTCATCTGTACTAAAACCACTGCGCGAGCTTGAACGGCAGGGAAGTGCGGAAGTTTCGTATATTCCAGTTGAGCCGAACGGAATCGTGCGCGCAGAAAAAATTATTTCGGCAATCCGTCCGAACACAGTACTCGTGTCGGTCCAGTACGCGAACAACGAAATCGGAACAATTCAGCCGATTGCAAAAATCGGCAAAATGATTAAGGCACTTGACGCGCAAAGCTCTCGCCCAATTTTCCATGTAGACGCATGTCAGGCACCGCTCCATCTCAACTGTTTGGTGAATGCGCTCGGTGTTGATTTGCTCACGCTGGACGGTCACAAAATGTACGGACCGAAAGGAGTTGGGTGTTTGTATGTGCGCCGCGGCACGCCGCTCGCGCCAATTCTTTTTGGTGGCGGGCAGGAGAACGGCATGCGTGCCACGACTGAAAATGTGCCCGCCATAGTCGGCTTCGCCGAAGCACTCCGCATTTCGCGCACGGAGCGCGCGAAAGAGTCCGCACGTCTCTCCGCGCTCCGCGCCCATCTCTATACTAGTGTTTTGCAAAACACTAGCATAAGAAGCCGAAAGATAATGGTGAATGGAAGTATGGAGGCGTGCGAGCGGTTGCCGAACAATTTGAATATCTCACTCCTCGGCATAGATACCGAAATGCTGACGCTCCAACTAGATGCAAAAGGAATTGCAGTGTCTACCAAAAGCTCGTGTCTCAAAGACGAGAAAATCTCTTATGTCGTCGCGGCGCTTGATAAGAATAAATCTCGCGCCTCATCCACTCTCCGTTTCACTCTCGGCCGCGGCACAACAAAGAAAGACATTGAATACACAATAAAGGTTTTAATTGATATACTAAAGAAATGCTGATTATTTATACCAAAACAGGATGTCCGTGGTGTCGGGACGCGCTCGCGCTTTTGCGCGACAAAAAAGTTGCGTTCTGCGCGCAAAAAGCGGACAAGAAAAAACACCAACGCTGGACTTAGACAGCGACATCCTCGCCGACACCGACGCTCCCGCCATTGAAGCATTTCTCAAATCCAAAGGCGTGATTTCGTAATCTGATTTATCTATTGCAGTATTTTGCAAAATACTTGTATATACAGTCATTTTGCAAAATGTCTGTATAAAGACCTATTGTCTAATTCGCGCGAATTAGCACATAAGAAAAAACGGATCAGCGCGCGCTGATCCGTTTTTTGTGGTGCAAAATATGAAGTTTTCCGATGTCAAAGTTATCCACATGATTTAGCTTGCTTTTATATCAATAGTGCAATACTATTGTATATGCTCGCTTTTTAATCATAATTGAGTAACATATAGATATGGATAAAGAATTAGAACAAAAGAACGCAAGGTTTAAGAGGTTGGCAACAAAAAGGACCAATATAATCCTTGATAGAATAAGAATTTTAGGTAACTGCGCCTACAGAGGCGCGTACGAGTATAGTGAGGCGGAAATTAGTAAAATCTTTTCCGAAATTGACCGGTTGCTTAAAGAAACAAAAGCAAAATTTCATTTTCCTAAAAGTAAGGAATTTAAATTGTAAAAACATGGAACGAACAATCTTCACACAAATAGTAAACCGTGAGAAAGATATTGAGGCAGTCGCGGACGGCTACAAGACAAAAATCAATCATGAATTGTGGTTGGCTGATGGTCTCCAAAAAGACGCAATCCAAAACTGCTGGGATGTTCGTAGTGATAAGAAGCACGGAAAAAATTGGGAGTGCGGTTTTTTATTGATGAAGATTGATAACAAGGAAGTTCTTTGTATTTCGGATAAAGGTACGACTGGTCTGAATGGTACGAAGTTTTATACTCCAAATGAACTAACGAAAATTTTAGAGAAAATTTCAAATGAGAGTCAACGAGGTGAAGATTTAGCCTGCTTCCTAAATTCAAATTGGAGTTCAAAATCTATCGAAGAAGGAGGAAATAGAGGTCGTGGCAAAACCCTTTTTTTGGTCGCGTCGCAGAGCAAAAATGTTTTCTTTGAATCATTGCGATCAACCGACAACTCGTATGTTTTTGGCGAATTTTATCTCGATACGGCCGACAAACAAGTTAAGTTTAGTTTGCATTATGACGATGACGGAAAGGCAATGTTAAAGTCAGAACTTGGCGAAAAAATTAGTCCAATAACCGAATATGGAACTAAAATTTTTATTTTGAATCCCGATACGGCCGTTACGCAGGCAATAAAGAGTGGCGAATTGATTTCTTTCATTAGCAATTCTCGATGGGAAACTATTAGAAAATATGAAGCAAAGATTTTTGTTGATGATGGAAACGAGAAGAAGTATGCTAATCTTCCTTATTGGTACGAGAATGAACTGAAGGGGGTTGAAGAAAAAGAATTTTCTCCCGAAATAATTAAAGATGGAACAGAGTATAAAATTAAGCGACTTGTTTTGAGATACGCACCAAACCTCAATGTACCCGATTCTATAAGGGGTATCGCCATACAGCGCGGCGGTATGACCATTGAAAGAATACCGGCGGAGGAATTAGTTAAAGAACAAGGAATGACTGATATTTACGGCTGGTTGGAGATGGAAAGTAAGCCACTTGAAGAGGAGATGAAAATTCGTTGCGAAGGACCAGAACATTTTAATTTTACTTGGACCCTAAATCCAGCGCGGTATCTGCGAAATCATATTCAGTCGAAAATACGAGAATTTGCTAAGGACTTAAAAATTATTGAGTCAGAGCAAGCGAAGAAAAATAAAATCCAAAAAACCGCCGAGGAAGAAGCGTTAAAACTCCTTACCCCGCTATTTAAGAAACTCGGACTTTTTGGAAAACACAAAGGAAAAAGAAAGAAAAAGGGATTATCTCGTAAAAAGAATGAGCCATTACGGTTGTCGGTTCCCGATATGGAGTTTCCGAGAGATGACAAACGAGTTAATTACGGAGAAAAAATAAACGGTACCTATGTTGTTCCTATAAACGAATTTGGCGAAAGTATTTTGGTACTCGTTCGTGTTTTTATTGTATCGGCTGATGGCAAGACAGAAATGTTGCAGGAGAAAGAAATTAATTTGCACACTGGAGAGGGGCCTAGGATTGGCCCCGATGAAATAGCCATATCAAAAAAGTATAAAGCTGGTGGCTATTCTTTGCGAGCGCGCATGATTGCCCTAGAGAATAAAGATAAGATATTACCGGATGGCGTAAAAATTGAAAAAGGAACAATTCTATACGAAAGAGTAAATCAAAAGTTTTATGTTGAAATTAACCCACCAGAATCCGGTCCATTTGAATTTCAACCAAAAGGGAAAGATGATAAAAGTTATTTGTTTGAGTGGGAACAGGAAGGAGATGGGTACATTATTTATTACAATGAATTACACCCGCGTATTAAACCGTTATTAAATGATGGCGAAGGATTACGAGATTATTTCGCGGAACAGGGTTCGTTGCTCGCACTTCAGATAAAACTTGAGGAGCTTATCGCGGATGATGATAAGGAAGATAAAGATTTTACAAAGCTTGTTAAAGGTAAAGACGCTTCGGCTGTCTATAAACTTTTTCTTAATAGACATAGCGAGTTTCTATGGAGTTTAAAGGAATAATATGGTCATCAAAATAAGAAAAAAGAATAAATCTAAGGAAACCGTTCAGTATAAGAGCGCTAAAAAAATTCTTACGCCACAAGACATTAAGGAGGCGGATCGTTTTGATGACGCCTTGAATCAAGAGATACAAGAAATTGAGAAAGTTTTACTAAAAGAAAAGATGCTTACTCCCGAAGCCAGAAAATCCAATATGTTAGGAGCTTGGTACTTAATTGGTACTAGAATCAATAATTTCTTAAAAAAATATAAGGTATCCTCGGAGGAGGAGAATCTTTTCTGGGATCATCTCTATGGGCGTTCATCGCTTATCAGTAAAACAGCTCCTACAAGCAAAATTAGTAAAACTAGAAACGATTTTAGGATAGCTTCTCTTTTGGCCCACCATCCAATAACTAAATTGGAAAAAATAGAACTTTGGGCTTTGTGGAGAGAAATAATTACATACAAAGCGTTTAAGGACGAAAGAGTTTTAGACTGGGTAATAAAAAAGTTAGAGCAGTCTCCGCCAAAAACGAGAAATGAAGGAAGGCCGTTTTTGAAAGCAGTTTCTAAAAGGCTGAAAAGGATTGACACTACTGTGTTGAGTGATAAAGAGTTAATAGTAAAACTTAATGAGGTGACTAGGTGGTAATTATGCTGAAGATAACTGTGTTATTTGTTGAGGTTGAGTGGATTATAAGGGAGATTTCTTTGGTTTATTACGGTTTATTACCCGTAAATATCTCTGTGTTTTGTTTCAATTGAGATAACAAAGAATTTTTCTTGGAGTAACCAAAAGAAAATACGTCCAGCATTCGGTAGCTCCGTTTCTTTTACGTCCGCATCCGGAGGAAGTCCGGTGAAAAGGGAAGTATAGGGGGGTTTGTTTAAAATGGAATCTCTAATGAGATTAGAAGCAGGCAGAGTTTTTGAAGTAAGTTCAGTGATTTGTTTCAACTTTCGGAATAGAGCTTTTGTTTTTGTTTCATCAATTTGCTCATAGCAACAGATATTCTCTTTTAGATAGGTGAATCTGAGAACAAATTCTTTAGGTGGTTCGTCGGGAATGGCGGGATTAATCGCCACCTTTTCAAAAAGAAATCTGTCAGGAAGACGCGAGATTTTCTCAATAGTTTCTATAGGAAGGTGTTGAAGTCTTCCCTTCGCCGCCTTAAGCGCGAGCTGCCGTTGTTTCTGTGAGTCGTTGTGCATAAAATCTTTGCATCAGGTCAGTTGAAATAATATTTTGAGATGGCTTGTCAGACGCAACATCCTTGCGTGCTTCTTGCCACGGTGCTTCGCTGTGCGTGAGCACTTCAAGATAGTTTCCGTCATATTTTCCGTATACTCCCCATACCATATCTAACACCCCCTTTTCTTTTTTATCTAATTCCATGAAGTTATTTTTTAGTATCTCTGGGTGTGGCTGTATAAAATTAAATTCGCGGAATGTCTGCCATACCCGAGGAATTGCTGGACCGTGTACCCACGCCTGAAATTCATCTCGGAATAACCTTTCGTGGTTAAGCACAAGATTCCAAGCCTGTGCGTAATACAAAAGTTTCTGCATCTTTTTTGGATCCAGTCCCTTCCCATCCTCCTCATTCTTTTTTAAGAAGTAGTTTGCAACAAGGAACACTTTATCTTCTTTGTTTGGCATTTGATTAAAGTAGAGAAAATTCAGCTGAAAAACCCTTCCTTAAATTATCGCCTGTTAAAGATACAGAGGCAATACCCTAATGTGGATAATTCTAAAAGTCAATATCGGGCGTCGTGGAAAACATGAGAGCGAGGAATGTGCTTTTGTGGAACGGCGAGGAGCCGAGCGGGCAGGGTGTCTCCCGAGGCACCAGATGTTTGAAGCCCATCAACATCTGGTGCCGAAGAGGGGACGAGCGAGGCGAGCGGATAAGAAAAATTTCCTCGCTGGGGAAATTTTTCGGTTCCGCAAAAGCAGCATTCCGAGCGTATTTACACCCCAATCAGCACTGGAATCACGACGGGGCGCTTGGCGGTCTTTTGGAAGAGGAAGCGCGACACATTGTCCGTTACGGTATCTTTGATGTAATCAAAGTTAATCGGGCGCATCCCAGCCGCGGTATCCTCAATCGTTTTCTTGATGATGATGCGCGTTTGGTTCAGCAGGTCTTGCGATTCGCGCAAGTACACGAACCCGCGCGAAATGATGTCGGGCGACTTACGCAGTTTGCCGTTCATTCCGTTTATACTCGCGATAATCACAAACATTCCGTCTTCCGAAAGCATCTGCCTGTCGCGAAGCACCACTTCTTGCACACCGCCAATCGCGAATCCGTCTACCATAATCGGGTTCGCTGGCGCCTTTTCTTTGTAGGTGCGAATTGTTTTTCCGTCCGCGCTGATGTCTATAAGCGAGCCGTTATCAGGGACGATAATATTTTCTTTCGGAGCGCCGAGCGACATCGCGAGGTCAGCGTGCTGGCGAAGCATATAGTGGTTGCCGTGGAGTGGAATGAAGAAGCGGTATTTGATTTGCCGGTGGATCCACGCGAGTTCCTCCTTGTTGCCGTGCCCAGACGCATGCACATCTGAATCAAGGTAGGTGATTATGCGGGAAGCGGAGCGATACAAGTTGTCTTTAAGTTTTACCACCGCTTTGTAGTTGGTCGGAATAATGGACGATGAAAGAAGAATCGTATCGGTCGGCTCCATTTTGATATTTTTATGCGTGTTATTCGCCATGCGCATAAGCGTCGCAAACTCTTCGCCCTGTGCGCCCGTTACAATCATAACAATGCGGTCCGCAGGGTAGCTCTTTATCTCTTCTATCGGAATCACCACCGAGTCGGTATCCACGAGTTTTAGCTGTTTTATAATTTCCAAGTTCACCTTCATGCTCCTGCCCTCCACGACGACTTTTCTGTTCAGCGTTTTGCACGCGTTTATGATGGCGATGATGCGCTCCACCTGCGATGCGAAGGTCGCGATAATAAGGCGCGTCTTCACCGTGCGGATAATCTCCTCAATATTTTTGACGACTGTCTGCTCGGAAATGGAAAACCCGGGTTTCTCTATGCTCGTGGAATCCATTGTGAGGAGGAGAACCTCTTTGTTTTGAAAGCGCTTGTACTGTTCAGTTTCTTCTTCTGTCGGAATGCCTTTGATATTGTCTACGCGCACATCTTCTATAAACACAATATCGCCGACCTGTGTCTTCACAATAAGTCCCATTGAGTCGGGAATCGTGTGCGAAATTGGAAATGTTTCTACTTTTATATTTGGAGAAACGGCAATCGTCTCGTTTCCATCAATAATTTTCATATTAAGTGCCGGAACATGTGGAAATTCTTCCTGACGTTTTTTGATGAGTAGCGCACCGAACTGGCGGCTATAGAGCGGCGGATTTCCGATGCGGCTCATAAGGTAAGAGATGCCTCCGATGTGGTCCAAGTGTCCGTGCGTTATAAACACGGCGCGGATTTTTTCCCTGCGCTCTTCAAGGTATGCAGTGTTTGGAAGAATGTAGTCAATACCAGGCGTGTCTTCATCGCGGAATTGGAAGCCCATATCTACTACGATAATATCGTTCTTGTATTCAATTGCAGTCATATTGCGGCCAACCTCTTCAACACCGCTTATTGGAATTATGCGTACCGCGCCGTCTGCAAGCGGAGGTAGGACAGTGCGCGGCTCTGTGGCAAATTCGCGTCTCGCCGGAGGTCGTCGCTCACGGAAACTCAGTGCGGCACGCCCGCCGCCGCGTGGAGCCAGTGGCCGCGCTGGCGGGCGGCTTACGAACGGTCTGCGTTCCGCAGGTTTTTTAATTGCAGAAAATATATCAACGCGGCGCGGCGCAAAAGGCGAGTGAGTTCTCCCTGCGCCTTCATAAGGTCCACCAAATCGTCTTATTTTTTTATTACGGTCCATCTTATTTTTTTATCTATTAAATTATTTATTAAAAATTGGCCACACTTTTTCCGTATTAATGTATGCGCGGTGGATGTTTAGGAATCGCTCGTGCGGAACAGAGAGCCGTCCGAGCGGTAAGTTCTTCACTTTGTCGGGCAGAATATAAATGAAATCTGGGGAATACAGGAATACAGCCGGAATGTCTTTCGCCACTTCTTCCGCGAATGCGCGGAGCGCCTCGTCGCGCTTTTCCTTCTCTTGCGCGATGCGCGCTTCTTCAAGAAGGCGGTCCGCTTTTATGTTCGTATACAGCGCGATGTTAAGCCCGGGGTCGTTGCGCTGTGACGAATGCCAAAATGCAAACAGGTCAAGGTCGCGCCCGACAATTTCGCCGAAAAGGAGCGCGTCGTACGCGCGCGGGCGAATGACTGTTTGGTTTAGGTCACTCACATCAAAAAACTTAAGCTCCACTTGCGCGCCCATTGCGCGCCACGCCGTTGCGGCGAACTCCGCGGACTTTTTAAGTTCGGGTGTTGCAGCCGTAACGAGCGAGAATGCGAGCGCGCGCATTTCCGTTCCGTACTTTTTTTCCATCACACCAGTAACTTCGTTCTTCTTCCATTTATCCGCCAAAAGAATTTCTTGCGCTTTTTTCACAAAATCATTT
>MHSA01000010.1 GCA_001821135.1 Candidatus Taylorbacteria bacterium RIFCSPLOWO2_01_FULL_48_100
CGAGTACAACTAAAATTACAGCCGCCATTATTATTGGAATAACCGGTATGAGCATAAGGGTTTCAAGATTACTCCCTTCTTCTGGAGAAATGAAAAAAGGAGATATTATCAAGAATACCAAAGAAATCCCCGCAGTTACTAGAATAATTTTTATTGACTTTTTAGCTATTTCGTCAATGTCCATAATTATTAGTATTTATCGAGCTATTTCCCGACGCTTTTCTGCGCGGTTTCCATTTTGGAAACTTTGAATTTTTCTTGTCTAAATATTTTTAAACCGACTTTCCCCACGTATAATCCAATCGCAATAGTAAGTATCCCCGCAACAATACCAGTCAATTTTGGTTCGACTATATTTTCAAAAACCGCAACAACTCCAGAAATCGATATCGCCACCGCTACGAAAAGAATAATGATGCTCGCAATATATTTAATCCATTTCATAGTTTATTTTATAAAATAGTTAATACCTTTATTATAAACCCGCGCAAACTTTTTGGCTTTAAAAACGGAGACGGTGGGATTCGAACCCACGAGGCCCTTTCGAGCCTAACACCTTAGCACGGTGCCGCTTTCGGCCACTCAGCCACGTCTCCAATAATCTCTCTTTTTAACTCCTCTCTTTTATATCCCTTTTTGTACTCTTTCTCAATTTGTCGCGCCGATTCTTCGTTTTCGCATGTAATAATTTTAAATATGGAAAACGGTGCACGGTTTTTTGTTGATACTGTATGGCCGCCGTTGTGTTCTTTTAGACGGCGTTCTACATTGTTTGTTTTCCCTATATAAAGATTGCCATCTTTTTCACTACGCAGTATGTATACATAATACATATGATGTGTGCCGCTTTCGACCCCTGCCTGCCGGCAGGCAGGACTCAGCCACGTCTCCAGCACACGCAACTCTACCACTTTTTTTATTAGTGTGCGAATACGATTGCAATCACTTTCCGCGCGCCGCGCGCTAGGAGCGCGCGGCGCGCTTCCGTGAGCGTCGCGCCAGTGGTTGTGACATCGTCTAGTAGGACGATATTGCGATTTTTGATTTGCTCCGGATTTTTGACATCAAAACATCCTTCAAGATTTTTGATGCGCTCCGCGCGGTTTTTGCTTTTTGTCTGGCTTTCCGTTTCTTTTGTTTTTATTAAGATGTCCGTTGTGAGTTCTATCATCTCGGGAATAATCCGAATTATTTCTCGCGCAAGCAACTCGCATTGGTTGAAGCCGCGTTCGCGCGCGCGTTTTGGCGCAAGGGGAATCGGAATAAGGAGCGGCTCGCGAAAGTTTTCCGTTTCCGCGAGTTCCGCGAGCCATTCCGTGAGTTCGTCTGCAATAAGCGTTCCTGCTAGCCGCGCGATGGTTTTATTGCCGCGGTACTTCACTTCCCACACTGCCGTTTTGACGAGCGGGTTTTCGTAGGGAAACAGCGCTAGAATCCATTTTTGCGGCTGGAATGAAAGCGCCGGCACCGCTTCGCGGAATGTCGCCGCGCTCATTGCTTCCAGTTCCGCGGCTTTTGCCGTCTGTGGAAAAAGAATATTAAGGATTAGACGAAATATATCCATACCAATCTACGAATTATACTAATCTACTAATGACTACGAATAAGTGTAAGAAACATTAGTAGTCATTCGTACACATTCGTATCATTAGTATATTGGTATATAATGATTTTGTGAAAAATCCGTTTACAAATCTCACTTCATTATTTTCTCACGGCTCGGACAGTGTTGTCGGCATTGACTTCGGCTCGTCTGCGATTAAGGTTGTCCAGCTGAAAAAGAAAAACGGGCAAGCGGTGCTTGAAACCTACGGTTCGGTTGCGCTTGGACCGTATGCTGAAGTTGAAGCAGGGCGCGCCGCGCGCCTTCCATCGGAGACGCTTGCGGATGCGCTGAAAGATGTGATGCGCGAGGCGAAAGTAACCGCGCGCGCATGCGGCTCTGCGGTACCCGCTGCGGAAAGTTTGATTGCCGCGCTCGCGCTTCCAGTCAGGCAAGGAGAAGATATCTCTCGAATTATTCCGATTGAGGCGCGAAAGTATATTCCAACACCAATAAGCGAAGTTACGCTTGACTGGCGCGTGCTCCAAAAACAGGAAGGCGTAAGCGCGGCGGAATCGGATAAAACCGAAGTGCTCATTACCGCCGTGCATCGCGACGCGCAGGAGCGATTAAAAACAGTTCTTGTTAGCGCAGAATTAGACGCATCGTTTTTGGAAATAGAAGCATTTAGCACAGTCCGCGCCGCGGCGCTTGCGCCCGACGGCGCGTTTGGGATTTTGGACATAGGCGCGAGCGCGAGCAAAGTGAGTATTGTTGATAACGGGGTTATGCGCGATGCGCATACGATTGTTCGCGGTGGGCAAGATATGACGCTCGCGCTTTCTTCCGCGCTCGGCATTTCAGTTATTGAAGCAGAAGAGAAAAAGAGAAGTGGTAATTCGCAAAACGGAACCCAAACGGTGTCTGTGGTTTTGACACGCATTTTGAGCGAGGCGCGTGAAGTGTTTCGGCGTTATGAAATTCATATGAGGCGAACGCTTCAAGGTGTATTTCTCTCCGGTGGCGGCGCGCTTCTCGCAGGTCTTTCTGCGGAAGCAGAAAAAACATTTGGCGCGCCGGTTACGATTATTGACCCTATGGCGCGTCTTGCCGCGCCAGCATTCCTCTCGCCTCTCCTCGCGCGCGCCGGTCCAGAGTTCGCAGTCGCCATCGGCGCCGCGCTTCGGCGGCTTGAAGAAGTTCGGTAAAAAAGGGGATAATTAGCAGAGATGTATGTTGTATAATGTAGAAGCATGGATTTTCAACTGCCCCAAACATTTATTTCGCGCAAGACGGTTCCAGTGCAGACCGCTCAGGCGCGCCACGCGCGTACGAACGTTTTTTTCCTACTATGTGCGGTCGTGTTTGCCGTTTCTCTACTTGCAGCGGGCGGCGCGTTTGCCTATCAAAAAATACTTGCGGCGCGACTGACAAAGATGAACAACGACCTTGTTGCGGCACGCGCCGCATTTGAGCCGGCGTTTATTGAGGAGCTCCGGCGGATGGATGTCCGCCTTGAAACAGCCAAAACCGTGCTTGCTGGCCACCGCGCCATCTCTCCCTTATTCTCTCTTTTAGAAAAAGAGACACTTGCAACTGTGCGGTTCAATAAGTTTAGTTTTTCCGAGGACCCAAATGAGGGAGGTGTGCGTCTTGCGCTAGTTGGTGAAGCAGCTGGTTTCAACTCTATTGCACTTCAATCGGATGTGTTCGCAAAAAATGGGAGTTTTTTAAATCCCGTTTTTTCCGATTTTGATGTAGATAAAAGCGGCATCGTGCATTTCAGCTTTGCGGCGACAGTTGCGCCTGAGTTTGTTTTGTACCGCTCTCATATTGCAAGCCAAAAGCAGCCCTCCACACAGAGTGCTGGAGTGGGCGCGGCTCCGGCGACAACTCCAGTTGCGTCTACAACAACTTCTACAACTCCCGCTACTTCTGCACCAACCTCTGAACCGCCGTCAGTAGGAGATGTTGAGTTTGGCGACGATATTCTTTTCTAAAACAATAATATGTACGGAAAATTATTAATTCCGATTTTGTTTCTTGCGCTTTCCGCTTCTGTGTCTGCGTGGTTCACTAAGCCGCTTTGGAACGAAGTAACTGGCGCCGCTGAATTCTCGGATAAAAGTATTGCAGAATTGCGCGCCGACGAAGTCGTGTACGGCGACGCGTTCAGTAAGATGCGCGAGATTGAACTCGCGCGTACGGGGCTCGCGGCAAAATACAATGCCGTATCGGAAGAAAATCGCGTGCGATTACAGAAGGTCGCGCCAGACACAATTGATTCAGTACGGCTTATTTTGGACATTGAGAATGTGGCGCGCACGCATGGGTTGAAGCTTAGGAGTGTGTCTGCGAGTGCTTCTGCTTCTCCATCCGGCGGTAGGAGAGCCGAAGAAAACGGTTATGAACCGGTTCTTTTTTCTTTCAGCGCGCTTGGCGCATACGACAAGTTCGTCCCTTTTCTAGCGGACTTGGAACGGAGCGTGCGCCTTTCAGATATTGTTGGAGTTGATTTTGAATCAAAGAATTCTTCTGACTATGTGTACGGCATTACATTGCGCACCTACAAATTAAGAGACAATATATAACTATGCCTGCTGTTCTTAAAAACAAAAAAGTTCTTATGCTTATCGCGGGGTTTGCAATTATTGCCGCCGCGCTTTTAATTTTTGGTGGAAGCGCTTCTCCATCTTCGTCATCATCGCCCGCCGCTCCATACCTATCGGTCGCGCCGTCTGCGGATGCAAATGCGGATGTTGCGCTTGGAGGAGACTTGCTCGCCGCGCTAGCGCTTCTTCGTACGATACAACTGGACACATCAGTATTTGCCAACCCAATTTTTAAGAGCTTGTCGGATTGGGGTAAAAAAATTGCGCCGCAACCCGCAGGGCGCCGCAACCCGTTTGCGCCGCTTGGTGGCGGCGCGCCCGCAAAATCCTCAGGTAACGCCGCACAAACCACGCCTACTCCTTCCGCTCCAACCGCGCCGACAACTCCTCCCGCAAGCGCCGCACAGCAGCCGGCAGTCCCGCCCGCATCCGCTTCGTCGCCGGATGTGGAAGTATGGGATTTCTCGGATATAGAATTTGATTTGTAAAACTACTATGACTTTATTTGAACTTCTTGCAGAAAAATCGCTGATAGAAAAAAAAGATGTCGCCGAAATCGCGGCGGAAGCGGAAGCGTCTGGAAACGCGGAAGAAACGCTCGTGAAGCACGGTGTTTCTGTAGAAGATATCTTGTCGGCGCGCGCGGAACTTTTCGGCATTCCGGCGAAAAGCATAGAAGGGCAGGAGATTCCACTTGATGTTCTCAGGTTTATACCCGAAGAATCGGCTTCGTATTACCGTTTTGTTCCCATTGGAATGCGCGACGGCGCGCTTGAAATTGGTATGACGAATCCCGATAATCTTGAAGCGCGCGACGCGCTTAATTTTATTGCCGGAAAAATCGGTATGCCGTACAAGCTCTTTCTTATCTCAGGCGAGGACTTTGAGCGCATTATACAATCGTACCGCTCGCTCTCTGGAGAAGTTACAAAAGCCCTTTCCGAACTTGAAGGCGAATTTGGCGGGGAAGGGGATGTTGAGCTCGGACCCGCGCTCAAAGAGTCCGAGACGAAAATTATTGAAGACGCTCCGGTGACAAAAATTGTCGCTACGATTCTCCACTACGCGACTGAAGGAGGTGCGTCTGACATACATATAGAGCCGCAAGAAGACCGTGTGCGCGTGCGTTTTCGTGTTGACGGCGTACTTGGTACAAGCTTAGTGCTTCCTGTGAAGGTACATTCGGCTACTGTCGCGCGCATTAAGATTCTTTCCAATATCCGTCTTGACGAAAAGCGCAAGCCGCAAGATGGTCGGTTCAGCGCGCGTATTGCTGGTAAGCGGATTGACTTCCGCGTCTCCACTTTTCCGTCGTATTACGGAGAGAAGGTGGTGATGCGTATTCTTGATACTGAAAAAGGCGTGAAGCCGCTTCCGGAAATGGGAATGTCAGAACGCAATCTTGAAGTGTTGCGCAGGACGCTCAAACGACCGTACGGGATGGTGCTTCTGTCAGGCCCGACGGGTTCTGGAAAATCCACCACACTTTACGCGATGTTGAACGAGCTTGACCGCGAGGCGTACAATGTCCTCTCGCTTGAAGACCCAGTTGAATACACCATACCAGGTATAAGCCAGTCGCAAGTGCGTCCAGAAATTGGCTATTCGTTTGCGACAGGTCTCCGCTCAACCTTGCGGCAGGACCCAGACATCATTATGGTCGGCGAAATTCGCGACAAAGAAACAGCACAACTCGCCGTGCAGGCGGCACTCACTGGGCATCTCGTATTTTCCACTATTCATACCAACAATGCCGCAGGGGTAATTCCGCGTCTTGTGGATATGGGAGTGGACCCATTTCTTATTGCACCAACGATGGCATTAGTTATTGCTCAGCGGCTTGTGGGAACGATTAATCCGGGAACAGGGAAGCCGATGCCGATTGACGGAAGCGTTGCCGCTACTGTGGAGAGGGCTTTTTCGGATTTACAGGAAAATATACGAAAAGAAATTCCGCACGCCAAAGAAGTGCTCTTTATTGAGCCGACTAAGGATTGTCCTCGCGGTATTAAAGGAAGGACTGCTGTGTTTGAGATGATTGAAATGGATAAAATGCTTGAGCATGTAATTCTCACGCATCCGACGGAAGAAGAAATTACCAAAGTCGCGCGCACGCAGGGAATGTTCACCATGAAAGAAGACGCGATTCTCAAAGCATTCCGCAAAGAGATTCCGTGGGAGGAGGTAAATAAGTTGTAAATACTAAATATGCGAATGTATACGAAACTGATTTTAACCAAAATAATTATTCTAGTACCAATTTTCTTTGTTGGTGTCTTTTCGTTCGCATATGCGGAATCCACGGACACTCTTTTGCAAAGCGAGAATATATTTGATTCCATTTCTGTTGATATAAAGATAAATGGTTCTGATGGACCGATTGAGGTAGAAAATGGGAGCCGAATTGTCGTGAGCTGGATTTCTGAAGACACGACACGATGCCGCGGGGTATGGTCAAAGAGCGACATTAAACTTTCAGGAACTATTGCTGGTAAAATAGGAAAATTCGCCAACATTAAGATTGCCTGTATTGACGGGGAAGGTAATCGCGCAGATGATGCCGTTGTTGTCAATGTGTTAAACACTTCTCAACCCGTTATTCAATCAGCACCCGTTGTTCCATCAGTACAACCTCCCTCTCAACAATCTCAACCTGTGCGGAAGTCAACACCAAGAACTATTGCCGCACCGTCTGTTTTAGATCACCAACCTGGTATGGTTTTGCCGCAGAATTACCCAATTCGCACACTTACGCTTGATACGCTTGGAAATACGGTGCAGGCGACGACATACGATATAGAAAAAGAAGGCACGCTTAAAGAAATATCGGGCGGTCAAGCAATAAAATCGTGGAAAATAAAATATGAAAAGAAGGGGCATGCGCGCTTTGTGTGCGACCCCCCCGTGTTAAATGTGTCTTTTGATAAAAAAGACAGCAAGGGCAATAAACGCGAACTCTTTACCGGTATAAGCACCTATCCATGGTGGACTCAAATGCAATATCAGAAAATCCGAATGATACCCCTCTGCGAAGCAGAACAGTATTACAATCCGTCCAATAATTCTTATGCGGGCTTTGGCGGAAAAGTAGACGCGCAACTTCGCGAATATTTTACTTTTTTAACACTCCGTTCCATAGGCGCTCCTGCAGTGGACATTGTCGGTTTTGCAAATGTTTCTTTTGTTTCTCCTGACGCGCAGTATAACGGAAAATCATTTCGTTATATGCTTCTTCAGCGCGACAACGAACAGGATGACGAGTTTCCTTTTACCAAGCAGTTCAATCTTGAACCGACACTCATTGAGGACGGAAAGTACAATGTTAGCGTAACAAATCTAAAAACAGGAGACACTGGCGGATATACACTGCTAGGCGACCTCGCATACACTTGGACGAAAGACAACCTTCCTCAATCGGAGCAATTAGTTATGCGCCGCGACCCGGAAAATGTATTAAAAAACCTTCTCATCGCGGCATTTGTTCAAGACGGCGACCGTTCCTTGCTTCATAATGAGGACTATGGAAAGGTAAATGGCTCGGATATTTGGAAAACAATTACTTACGGGTTTGATTATAATATGTACAGTTGTCGCACATATGATAACTTATTCTCCGTAAAAGATAATATGGAAAGATACATCAATGTTTTACCTCAAGACCAACAAAAAATATACAAAGACACTTATTATCGCACGGCGCGAGCACTCTTTTCTGATACAGGAGTTCTTCAGCGCATGCACGCAATCGTAGATTTATTTCCATTTCCAGACAACGGCGGCAAAAAGATTCTAAATAACTACATAGATATGGCTTTTTACTGGATGGGCTCGTTGTACAGTTCTCCTGAATTCGCATCATATTCGGGAGTATCACTGAATCCATTCTCACCGCTTCCTTTTTCTTCAACTGATGCGTTTATACGCGCGCAAGAGATTTTACAAGAAGGATGCGCGCGCGGAATTATGCCAAAAGAAATTGGTGCAAAAACTGAAGTTTCTTCCGCTGTTCTGAAACTATTCTCCGGGAACGATGATCAGGTAAAAGGTGGAGGATTCGGCGAATATCTTCAAGCGGATTTTTCCGTGACGATTACCGCGCCGTCTAACAGTGCTCTTTCTATCAGCAAATTAGGCGCGTTCATAGCGCAACTTATAGGTCCAAAAACAACACAAGAACTTGCAAGTTGGAATGGTTGGCAGAAAAGTTATGAGCGCCCGCCTGAGCTTGCGGAAACCGTTGGACCCTCGTGGATTATTCCTGCTGGAAAAACAGCGCGCTTTCTTGTTACATTCAAGTACAACTTACCTCCTGAAAAGTCCGATAAGACGGTTGTAGTGGATGGGGAAAAAGGTGGGATACCCGGTGGGATACTTGTAGAAAGAGAATTTGGTAAATATGTTGTCTCGCTTAAAAATATCACGCTCGCCAGCGGCGTAGCCCCGCTTGTCCCGCCAGAGAATAAGACAAACACTATAACGATTCTTAAATCTTTATCTGTCGCGTGTAGCGCATTTTCGCCTTCTTTAATTCCAACAGGAAGAGAGGTTAAATGGGTTGCGTCTGTAGAAGGCGGAACCGGCAGTTACGCCTATTCGTGGAGTGGCACGGATGGGTTGGACGGTAGCGCGACGACAACTGTAAAGAGTTACACAACTTCAGGAGCAAAAACCGCGACCGTTGTTGTGGTTAGCGGCAGTGAAAGCAAAAGCGCTTCCTGCGGCGGGGTAACAGTGCGTTCAGCACCGTCATCTCTTATTCAAGTGGTTGCACCAAACGGAGGAGAAGTGTGGTTGATTGGTTCAACACAGACCATAAAATGGGTTAGTGTTGGAACATATGTCAGTATTGAATTAAATTCATCGGACAAAACCAACTTTGGGTACGGATTGACTGGGGCTATTCTGAACGACGGAGAAGAGATATTGAAAATACCAAGTGATGTACCAACTGGAACATACTTTTTAAAAGTAAAGTGTGTTGGAGATTGCACTCCGGTTGGTCAAAATTATACAGAGTTATATAACGATAGTAACGCACCAATCACCGTATCCGCTGCAAGTGGAAATGCAGAAAGTAATCTAGCTGGTACTGGAATACAGTCAAACAATATATTGGAATTCTTGAGGGCGTTTTTGTGGAGGAGGTAAATAAGTTGTAAATACCAATATGCGAATGTATACTAATCTACAAATGGCTACGAATAAAAACAGTATGACAAAACAGATTTTAACCAAAGTGATTATTCTGTTAGTGATGCTCTTTATTGGTGTTTTTTCGTCCGCATATGCGGAATCCGCAGACACTCTTTTGCAGAACGAAAACATTTTTGACACCCTTTCGGTTGACCTTAAGATAAACGGTTCGGACGGGCCTGTTGAGGTTGCCGTTGGAGACCGCATTACCATAAGTTGGGAGAGCGACGGTGCGAAACGATGCCGAAGCAATTTCTCAAAGAAAGACCTGCCGCTGAACGGAAAAGTATCTGGGCGGCTCAACAGTTCTCTCGTTGGCTCCGTTACCGTCCGCCTTGCCTGTATAGACGGATACGGCAACCGCGAGGATGATACTGTGATACTCAAAATCACCAGTTCCGTCCCGCCTCCATTCAAAAATCCAGTAACTCTTCCACAAAAGAGCGATTCTGTATTTATTATTGAGGACGACGGCACTCTTGTATTACAAACTGGGCAAGTGGATCCAAGAATTGTGGCGAAAAAGTTTTATTCTCTGCACCCAGATAAAACAGGATATGATTTTCTCAGTATTTTTACCACATTTCATACCACATTTGGTATACCAAATCACGACAACCTTCAGAATAGTGTTAAAGGAATTGGACTCAACATATACGATGCGACCTCTGCGAGCGGCGTTTCTCCTAAATTGTTAGGCATTAACTTTTTCAACGATACCTACTCATCAAAGTATTTCACAACAGAGAAAGATCTCAAAAATAATCTTTTCCTCCTTAACCATGAAACGGGTCATCAATGGATTGCATATGCCGGGAAAGATATCGGGCTTTCAGATGGTTCCCATTACACGAAGTGGGTTAATAATGGATTTACAAGAGGCGATGAATTGTGGGGTGATCTAGCGCAAGGTTGGCCTTGGAAAGATAATGGAGGTGGAACATTCAGCGTCAGGGATATACAACGACAGGGTTTTTCAAATCTATCTTTATATCTTATGGGTTTTATCCCTACCTCTGAAGTTCCCGACATACAAATACTTATTCCCGATGACCCTAAAAATCCCGGACTCCACAACATATCGGCTAAAACAAAAACAGTTTCAATCAAAGAAATTATTGCGAAATATGGAGAGAGAATTCCCTCATACCAAAATTCCCAAAAAAACTTCAAGATGGCTTATATTCTTTTAACAAAAAAAGGGGAACCCCCCAATCAATATCAATCGGACTTAGACATTATTAAACTTGTTGCTCAGTATTTCCAAGATGAATGGAATTTTATAACTTACGGAAAATCAACTATTAATTCACCGTAAAAAATTACCCCCTCGCGTGCGGGCGGTAAAAATCACATTTAATATTGCTTAAACATTAGTATATACTTACAGCATGGACACCAGCGCAAAACATACAATACTCATAGTAGACGACGATAAGTTTTTGCTGTCTATGTACCAAATGAAGTTTGGGAAGGCGGGGTGGACGGTGGAAGTGTCTCTTTCCGCAACAGAGGCGTTACAAAAACTTCGCGACGGGCTTGTGCCGTCGGCAGTTATGTTTGATTTGATTATGCCCGGTGTGGACGGTGTAGAATTTTTGCGGATAGTTAGGAAAGAGAAACTTGCTCCGCACGCCGTACTTGTTGCGCTTACCAATCAAGGACAGTCAGAAAATATTGAGCAGGTTAAAGCGCTTGGTGTGAACGGGTATATCGTCAAAGCATCCACCATTCCGTCTGAAGTTGTGAGTATGGTGGAGCGGATTGCGAAAAAATAATTATGGCTTCTGATTACAAAAAAGAACTGGAAGGTTTGGCGGACTATGTGCTCCGCGAGGGCGCGTCCGATTTGCATTTGTCGGAAGGCAAACCGCCCGCAATTCGCGTGAACGGAAATCTTCTTCCGCTTGAAAAACAGGCAAGAATTTCGCGTGCGGATGCGGAAGGGTTTGCAAAGGTTTTGCTCAAATCAGAAGATGAAAAGCGTTTTTTTTCCGATAAGGAAGTAGATGTGTCGTGGGCGTATAGCGACAAGGCGCGCTTTCGCGTGAACGGCTACTTTCAACAGGGCGGTATCTCGTTTGCAATGCGCCTTATTCCTCGCAAAATCCAGACACTGGAAGAGTTGGGTCTTCCGTCTATTCTTGAAAGTTTTACCAAACGCCAGCAAGGATTCTTTTTGGTTGTTGGACCAATCGGAAGCGGAAAATCAACCACTCTGGCTTCGCTTATTGAAATGGTGAACGCCTCGCGCGCAGAGCACATTATGACGATTGAAGACCCTATTGAGTATGTGTACGAGCAGAAGCAGTCAATCATAGACCAGCGCGAGGTGCGCCTTGATACGAAGGATTTCCGCACCGCACTTACCTCGCTCTTCCGCCAAGACATTGATGTTGCGCTTATCGGCGAAATGCGTGACATTGAAACAATTGCCGCGGCGGTTACTGCGGCTGAGACCGGTCATCTTATATTTTCAACGCTTCACACCAACAGCGCGGCGCAAACGATTGAGCGCATTATAGATGTTTTTCCAACAGGTCAGCAGGAGCAAATACGGATTCAACTCGCAAGCTCGCTTACTGGCATTTTTTCCCAACGGCTCGTACCGAGGATTTCTGGAGGGAGAGTGCCTGCGTATGAACTCCTCATTTCCAACAGCGCGGTCGCGAACCTCATTCGCGAGAAGCGCACGCACGAAATTCAGACGGTTATTCAAACGAGCGGGGAGCAGGGGATGATTGATATGGACCGCTCGCTTGCGGAGCTGGTGCGCACCGGCGCCATCGCGCCCGAAACCGCCTTCTCGTATTCCCTTAACCCGGCAGTGCTTGAAAGATTAATGTAAAACATTTGCTATACTAAATATGTATGCTCTTCAACTACAAAGCGTTAGATGCGAGTGGCGCGCCGCAGACGGGTGCGATTGAGGCATTGTCTTCCGAGTCCGCGATTGTGTCTTTGCAAAGGCGGGGATTGACTGTTTCGTCTATTACTGAAGTGAGCGTAGAAGGAACTGTTCTTGGAAAACGGCTTTCGTTTTTTGACCGCGTTAAAACGCGCGATGTAGTGCTTCTCTCGCGCGAGCTCGCAACGCTCTTTATGGCGCAAGTGTCTGCTTTGCGCGTATTCCGCTTGATGTCGGGTGAAGTAGATAATCCGGCACTACGAGATGCGCTCACTACAATTGCGGATGATGTGCAGGGCGGCTCGGCAATCTCACGCGCACTGTCGCGCCATCCGCACATCTTTTCCAATTTCTATGTGAATATGGTGCGCGCGGGCGAAGAGGCGGGACGGCTTTCCGAAAGTTTTGGATTTCTTGCCGACCACCTTGAACGGACTTATGAAGTAACGACGAAAGCGAAAAATGCGCTCATTTATCCTATCTTTGTTATCGTTACTTTTTTCGCCGTTATGATTTTGATGCTTACGACGGTTATTCCACAACTCTCGCATGTCATTGCTGAGTCCGGCAGGGAAGTGCCGTTTTATACTAGAGTTGTCGTGTCCCTCAGCAACTTTTTCGTATCATACGGCATCGTGCTTCTTGCGCTCGCGGTAGCCGGCGGGTTTGCGCTATGGCGATGGGTGAAGACGCCGTCCGGTAGAATGGCGGCAGACCGCTTTATTTTGGGAATACCAAAACTAGGAATGCTTCTACGCAAACTTTACCTCTCGCGTGTTGCCGACAATTTGCACACAATGCTCGCGGCGGCGATACCAATCGTCCGCGCGATTGAAATTACGCGCGATGTCGTGGGGAGCCCAGTGTACGAAACCGCGCTCGCGGATGTCGGCGAGTCGGTAAAGGGCGGACGGCTTATTTCTGACTCGCTAGGCGCGCATCGCGAGTTCCCCGGCATTATGGTTGCGATGGTGAAGGTGGGTGAAGAAGCGGGCGAGCTCGGCAACATCTTGGAGACACTCTCGCGCTTTTACCGTCGCGAGGTGACCGCGGCTGTGGATACGCTCGTTAGTTTAATTGAACCTATACTTATCGTCGGATTGGGGCTCGGTGTCGGCGTGCTTCTCGCCGCCGTCCTAATTCCTATTTACAGCATTTCGGCAAGCATTTAATTTTTTACTATCCACAGAGGGGTTGCATGTTGAACGAGTGGGGGTATACTGTGGGTAGTTGAAACAAATAGTCATTTTTTATTATTTATCTATTATTTTATTATGAAAAGAAGAAACGGTCTCCGCGCGGGGTTTACGCTTATTGAGCTCTTGGTCGTGATCGCGATTATCGGTATCTTGTCGTCGGTCGTGGTGGCGTCCTTAAACAGCGCGCGCAAGAAGGCGCGCGACGCTAGACGGGTTGACGATGTCAAACAGCTCCAGCTCGCGCTTGAATTGTATTTTGATTCCAATACAGGAAACGGAAAGTATCCAAAGAATCTTACCGCGCTTGAATTGGGTGGGTTTATTCCTAAAGTGCCGGCTCCGCCATCTGGTGTGGCTGGGGAAACTGCGTATAAATACGCCCCTCTTGCTAGTTGCTCGTCGTACCACCTCGGTACAGTACTTGAAGATACTGGCAACATTGCACTAAACAGCAAAAAAGGACAAGTGCAGGGGACGGCCGCGACGAGTTGTGGTGGTGCAGACCCGACTGGAACTGATTTTGATGGAACAGGTCCGACGGTTTATGATGTGGTTCCTTAGTATCGTATTTCTCCTAGGGCTTTCTATTGGAAGTTTTATCAATGCATGGTCGTTCCGATATAAAACAAGTCGCTCCATTTTTGCCCCCTCATCCTGTTTTTCGTGTGGAAAAAAACTCACATGGATTGAACTTGTCCCCATTTTGAGTTTTGTATTTTTGCACGGCAAATGTCGCTCATGCCGCGCGCGCATATCGTTCCAGTATCCGCTCGTTGAACTTATTACAGGTCTTGTCTTTGTTTTCATTGCCTACAGATTTGGTTTTGCAACTACTAACTATTTACTACTAACTACTCACTTTGTATTTTGGAGTTTGCTCATCGCTATTTCTGTTTATGACATTCGCCAAACAATAATTCCGAACGGCGGCGCATATTTTCTGGCGGCACTTGGATTTATCTCCCCGATTATTTTTGGAAATCCGGAAATGATTTTTCAGTTGGAACACATTATTGCGGGCCCGCTCCTCGCGCTCCCGCTTGCGTGCTTTTGGTTTTTCTCGCGCGGCAAATGGATGGGACTCGGAGATGCAAAACTTGAGTTAGGTATTGGTTGGTTTCTCGGTCTCTCGCTCGGTCTTTCCGGAATGCTGAGCGCATTTTGGCTTGGCGCGCTCGTCGGTGTCGGTCTTATTGTGGCGAGCCGCATTGCACAGCACTTCTCATTTTCAATGAAGAGCGAGTTACCATTCGGACCGTTCCTCGCATTTGGCGCATTTGTCGCGTGGTTTTTTGATTTATCTATCGCGTCGTTTCTTTATGTATAAAAATTGGAAATTAAAAATTAAAAATTATCAACGAGGTTTCTCGTTGATGGAAATGCTGGTAGTCATCGCACTTTTTACCATTATCACGGGCGCGGCGCTCGCGAACCACGCGCGGTTTGGCGAGGGCATTCTTGCTACGAATCTAGCGTATGATGTGGCGCTCTCTTTGCGCGAAGCGCAGAGCTATGGGTTGTCAGTGCGCCAGGCATCGGGTTCAAGCACTTTTGATATTGGATACGGAATTCATTTTAAGTCCGACACATTTTTTGTTTTCTTTGCAGACCTAAATAGTGATCAAAAATACGACGGTACTAGCGTTGATGGAAAGTGCGTGAATGGTACAGAGTGCCTTAAAGTGTATCGGCTGGAGCGTGGCAACAGCATCGCTTCTTTTTGCGGCGTTCTTACATCGTTCGGCTCTCTTGATTGCCGTAATTTTATTACGACAGGTGCGGATATCTTGTTTTTAGATGTATTATTTAAGCGCCCGTATCCCGACGCGTTTATTCGCACTGATTTGAATGGGCAAGAAGAAGAGCGTTATCAAAGCGCATATGTTGTGCTCCTGTCGCCAAAACACCGCGAGAGTCGCACAGTTGAAGTATTTCAGACAGGCCAAATCTCTATAAAGAATAAGTAGTAAGATATGAAAAGACAAAACAAAAACGGAGGTTTCACCTTAATTGAGATGATTATGTCAGTCGCGGTATTTACCGTTGTTGCGCTGATTGCCGCTGGTGCACTCTTGGCGATTGCCGACGCGAATCGCAAAGCGCAGGCGTTTAAGTCAGTAGTGAACAATCTGAATTTTGCGTTGGAAAGCGTGGCGCGCAATTTACGCACTGGTTCAGGGTATTCCTCTTCTGATTTTTCAAGAGGAGATTGCTCGCTCGGATATACAGATGGCATTTCTTTTATTTCTCAAGACGGCGAACGAATAGAATATTATATAAACGAAACACAAATTATACGTAAAGTCGCAAATGGCAATCCAATTGGCGTCACGGCGCCGGAAGTACAAGTTGACCGTTTTTGTTTTTTTATTGCGGGAACGGGAGCAAACGATGACGAACAGCCGCGCGCGTTAATGCTCGTCGGCGGGTTTATGCAGGAAAAGCCGAAATTAAAATCGCGTTTTGATATTCAGACCTTTATTACTCAGCGGCTTTTGGATAGTTGAAATATATGCGCGGATTTTCTCTAATAGAAACATTGGTAGCGGTCGTGATTTTAGTAAGCGCGATTGTGGGGCCTCTCACGCTTGCCCAGAGGAGTATTCATTCCGCCGTCTATGCGCGCGACCAAGTAACTGCGAGCTTTCTCTCCGAAGAGGTGATTGAGTATATACGAAGCGTACGCGATGGGAATAAACACGATGACAAGAATTGGCTGAACGGACTATCCGATTGTGTCGGGGACCTTTGTATGGTTGATGTAACCCTTGATAGGAATGATGCATTTGACAAATGCGATAATAAAAAGCTTCCTCCCTATGACAGTTTTTGCGAACTGCTTGCGTTCAATGAGTCAGAGGGTTGGTATGGATACAAACCAAAAAATGATATTGCGTGGGCAGATACTCGTTTTGCGCGGGAGGTTCAAATCACCACGATACCGAGAAACAATAATACATCGGATAATGAAGCAAAAATTGAGGTAACGGTGCGTTGGAAGACGGGAAATCTGCCCGAGCGCTCAGTAACCGTACGCGACTATATATATGACTGGTAAAACAAACAAACAAAAAGGATTTACTTTATTGTTCGCATCGCTCGTCGGGTCGCTCCTTCTCGCGCTCGGCATTGCGACCTTTAATATCATACTCCGCGAGCTTAATTTGTCGTCATCGGCGCGCGAATCGCGCGCCGCATTTTACGCCGCCGATTCGGGGTGGGAGTGCGCGTTTTACCACGACCGCAAGCGTCCAGTTGTGTTTGCGACATCCACAAACTCTGGCTCAATACCAGACACGACAACCATTCAATGTCGTAATGGGAACATCGGTGTTGCCTCAACGCGCGCGGCATTCTCTGCGGTTTCCACTTTTCGCATGCCGCTTGACGGAGACGCGTGCGCAGATGTAGTGATTACCAAAGACGACAACGATAATAAAGATAAAATCTCTGCGACCGTCATTGAATCGCGCGGCAAAAACGACTGCAGTACCAACCAAAACCCAAATCGCGTGGAACGAGCAATACGGGTAAAATACTAAAACATGAAGAATACAATTCCAAAAGAAACGCGAGAGCGGTTGGAACAACTCAAAAGGACGATTGAGAAATATCGCTATGAGTACCATGTGCTGGATAAGTCCGACATTTCGTCCGAAGCGCTTGATTCGTTGAAGCACGAGTTAGTTGAAATTGAGACGAAGTATCCGGAATTGGTAACTGCGGACTCTCCGTCCCAGCGCGTGGGCGGTGCGCCGCTCCCCGCATTTAAGAAAGTACCGCACAAAGTACAACAGTGGTCTTTTAATGACGCTTTTACAGAGGAGGATATTACTGATTTTGATGAAAGGGTGAAGCGGTTTCTTAAAGTTGGAGTGCCTATTTTCAGTTATCTCTGTGAGCTAAAGATAGACGGACTTAAGGTTGTTTTGGAATACAGGAGAGGTCTTTTGACGATGGCCGCAACGAGAGGAGATGGAAAAATTGGAGAAGATGTTACGGAAAATGTCAAGCGAGTTGAGTCCGTTCCGCTTATGTTAAATGAATCCGTTGACATTATTGTTGAAGGCGAGATTTGGATTGGAAAGAAGAATTTTACTCGTTTAAATGAGATTCAAAAGAAGAAGGAGGAACAGATTTTTGCTAATCCCAGAAATATTGCCGCTGGTTCAATTCGCCAACTTAACCCTAATGTTGTGGAGGAAAGACGGCCCGATACATTCATATACGATATTGCATATTATGATAAAACATTTCCATATACACAGAAGGACGAACTCGAACTGCTTAAACGACTTGGTTTTAAAGTCAATCCGCATTTTGAATATTGCAATAATATTAAGGAAATAATCCAATACTGGAAAAAATGGCAAAAAAAGAAATCAGGGGAAGATTATCTAATTGACGGGGTAGTTATAAAAGTTAATGAAAGAGCATTGCAGGAGCGGCTTGGCTATACAGGCAAAGCACCGCGCTTCGGCATCGCGTTTAAGTTTCCTGCAGAACAAGTAACAACAACTATTGAAAACATTTCGTTCCAGATCGGACGCACTGGCGTTATCACACCAGTCGCACACCTGCGCCCAGTTCGAGTTGCGGGGTCGCTCGTTTCGCGCGCCACGCTTCACAATGAAGATGAAATAAAACGGCTTGATGTGCGCGTTGGCGATACTGTCGTTTTGCAGAAAGCGGGAGATGTCATCCCCGATATTGTGTCGGTAGTCACAGAACTTCGCACAGGAAAAGAAAAGCCGTTTCGCTGGCCTTCAAAAATTACCGAATGCGGCGGAGACGGGGCGATTGAGCGCGTGTCGGGGGACGCAGCGTGGCGGTGCGTTAATAAGAATTCTTTTGCGATACATAAACGAAAGTTTTACCATTTTGCGTCTAAAAAAGCGTTTAATGTAGACGGGCTTGGACCAAAGATTATTGACCTTCTGTTAGAACATAAATGTATCTTTTCGTTTGATGATATTTTTGCTCTCAAACGCGACGATTTACTCGCACTCCCGCGTTTTGCGGAAAAATCTGCGGATAATTTGCTCGCCGCGATTGGCGCCGCGCGCAGCGTAACACTAGCGCGTTTTATCGTATCGCTCTCGGTTCCGCAAGTGGGAGAAGAAACCGCAGAAGACCTCGCGAATCATTTCTGCTCTATTGAGAAAGTGCGCGGCGCGCGGTTTGAGGAGCTTGAGCAGATAGTGGGTGTTGGGTCGGTAGTGGGGAAGGCGGTCGTGGACTGGTTTGCAAACAAGGAAAACCGCGCGCTGGTAGGGCGGCTTCTGGAATTTGTCAAGATTGAAAAAATAGCACCCGTCTCCCTACGGGAGACGGGTGCTTGGAAACTTTCCGGTAAGACCTTTGTGCTGACTGGAACGCTTGTACATATGAGTCGCGACGAAGCGAAAGCAAAAATAAAAACGCTCGGCGGGAGCGTTTCGGAATCGGTTTCCAAAAAGACCAGTTTCGTCGTCGCAGGGGTCAACCCCGGCTCAAAATCTGAAAAAGCAAAATCTCTAGCCGTACCAGTTCTTTCCGAGTCAGAATTTTTGAAAATGTTGTAATAGAGTGGTATTATTGAGGAATGATTAAGAAAGAAGACATTAAGAAATTGGCGGAATTGGCGCGGATTGAGGTGAATGAGAAAGAAACAAAATCGCTTGCGAAGGATATTGAGGCGATTTTGGAATATGTAAAACAAGTGCGGGATGTTTCCGTTCAAGATACAGTGCGAAAAGATGACGCGCTTGTGAATGTGTTCCGTGAAGATGCGAACTCGCATGAAAGCGGTATTTACACAGATGCGCTTCTTTCCGCCGTGCCCGAGCGCGATGGTCAGTATGTCAAAGTGAAAAAGATTTTATGATTGCTCTTAAAACACTGACGATACGAAAGGCGCATAACGCGCTCGTGAATGGAGAATATTCCGCGCTTGAACTCGCGGAGGCGTATCTTGCGGAAATAGAAAAAAAGAATAAAGAACTGAACGCGTACCTTGAAGTGTTTGCTGATGTGCGCGGGCAGGCGAAAGAAGCGGACAAGAAAATAAAAGATGGGAAAGCGGGAATGCTCACTGGTATTCCATTGGCGGTTAAGGACAACATTTTAATAAAAGGCAGGCGCGCTTCCGCAGCATCAAAAATCCTTGAAGGATATGTCGCGCCGTATGACGCAACCGCGATACAGAAACTAAAAGACGCGGGCGCGGTATTTTTGGGGAGGACGAACTGCGACGAATTTGCGATGGGCGGCTCAACAGAAAACTCTGCGTACGGCGTAACGAAAAATCCGCACGACACAAACCGCGTCGCGGGCGGATCTTCGGGTGGAAGCGCAGTCGCAGTCGCCGCAGACCTAGCACTTGCGGCGCTTGGTTCGGACACCGGTGGGAGTGTACGCCAGCCGGCGAGCTTTTGCGGAGTAGTTGGGTTCAAGCCGACATACGGCGCTGTGTCGCGAAGCGGGCTTATTGCAATGGGCTCGTCGCTGGATTGCATAGGTCCGATTGCGAAGACGGTTGAAGACGCCAAGCTCATTTTTGATTGCATTCGCGGTAAGGATGCTCTCGATAGTACATCTATTGAACTTCTAACAGTCAACTCAAAACCACCAACTAAAAAATTAAAAATCGGAATTCCGTGGAAGTTTTGTATTGCGAGGAGTGGAATAGATACAGAAGTAATTCAGGACTTCAATGCTTCTATTGAGAAATTACGGGATGCAAATGCAGAGATTATAGATGTAGAATTGCCGAATTTGCAGTATGCGCTTGCGTGCTACTATATTATTATGCCAGCAGAGGCATCGGCGAATCTCGCGCGGTTTGACGGCGTGAAGTACGGTCCGCGCGTATCCGGCTCAAATGGAATAAACGATTACTTCAAGACGCGCGCGCTGTTTGGAAAGGAAGTGCGGCGGCGGATTATTCTCGGCACCTATGTATTGTCCGCGGGTTACTACGATGCGTATTACGGCAAGGCGCTCGCAGCGCGTTCGCTCATCCGCGCTGATTTTGAGAAAGCGTTTGATAAAGTTGATATAATAACCGTGCCAACTTCGCCTATTCCGGCGTGGAAAATTGGTGAGAAAGAAGACCCGCTTTCAGCGTATCTTGCCGACATTTTTACTGTAACAGCAAACCTTGCGGGAATACCGGCAATTTCTATTCCGTCTGGAAAAACAAAATCAGGGCTTCCGCTCGGGCTACAGATTATGGCGGGCGCAGGTGAAGACGAAAATCTTTTTAATATTTGCATCCCGTTAGAAGCCGCTTTGCTACGGAAACGCGATTAAAGAATAAAATTATGCACGAAGTATTATTCAGTAATTTAAAAAGCGTGAACACTCGCATTATTATGCGAAGCGTTTCCTGCTTCTAACGGGATGCAAATCAATTTCTTAAATCCGGAATTCTTGTTTAAGAAAATCTATGACTTCTTCACCGGTGTGGCGCTTTTGCCGTTCATATTTCTTTTTATTGAATGGCTCCGCGAGTTTTTGGAACGGATTAAAGGAGTATCAACAATCGTGTCGCTTATACTGCTCACGGGCATTGGATATTCAATCATTCGTATTCGCCAGATACGAAAACGCGAGGAGGAGTTTTTCGTCGGGCTTGCAGAAGTCGCGCCAGCGAAAACAGGTAATGAAGTAATCGCAGAAGGTCCGCGCAACGCGAAATGGGAGAAAGTGCAAGAGCATATCAACTCGCCGAACGCCGCGGATTGGCGGCTAGCGATTTTGGAGGCGGATATTTTGCTGGACGAGCTTTTGGACGCAATGAAGTATCGCGGCGAATCAATCGGTGAGAAATTAAAAAAGATTGAGCTGAGCGATTTCACGACGCTGGACCTCGCGTGGGAGGCGCACCGCATACGCAACCAAGTGGCTCACGAAGGGAGCGAATTCTTGCTCTCCGACCGCGAAGCCCGCCGCGTCATTAAACTCTATGAAGAGGTATTTAAGGAGTTTCAATATATTTAACTTGATGCGAATCTACGAATGATAGGTGAATGCCGCAAATAAAATCTATTTTCTAATTCGCGCGAATTAGCATATAAATAATTCATCTATTGCAGTATTTTGCCTGCCTGCGGTAGGCAGGCAAAATACTTGTATAAAGAAAGACAACTCACATGGGCGTATAAGCCGTTTACGATATACATCTATGCTGATATTCTTGAGAACATCAGAATATAAACTCGTAATTTATTTCTGTTTTGGAACAAGTGTTGGGGTTAGATATTTATGTACTAGATTTTCGTACTCACGGTATATTTCTTTACTTATTTTCCAAAATCTTCCTATTTTTTCTACCATGTAGTAGTCAGAGTTGTAATGTAGTTCAGGCTTCCAGCGAAATTTGACTTCAACAAACTCCGGCTTCCCCTTTTTATCAACAACAATGAAATCCGGAATCGCGCGAATGCGTTCCCCAACTTCGCTAAAACGATCAAATTTCTCTTCTAATTGTGTTAAGTTCTGCACTATCGCTTCGTAGCCAAAACGATACACAATGTTTCCACATTGTCGCATCATTTCTTCAAATAGCGTCTCCGCCATACGACCCTTGAGCATGGATTCAGAGTTCATTTTGTTGATATTTTGCTACTCCTTTTTCGATATTTAGATTTAGATTATAGCACGATAAGTCATTCATACTATCTTGCTTTCAGAAAACAAAAAAGGTATACTTACAATGTTAATCACATCGCGGGGTGGAGTAACAGTAACTCGCAAGGCTCAATTATGGGCTGATACCGCAGTAATGCGGTATTGATTACTCGTCAAATTCGGTGAAGCCCTTAAAAAGGTAACGCCGAGCCAATCCCAGCATTTACGGTAAATGCTGGGCAGGTGTAGAGACTAGACGGCGAGCCCCCGATTTATCGGGGTGAAGGCATAGTCCAGACCACGAATCTTTTAGAGAGCGGTGAAAACCGAAGTGGTACGCATAACCTTGAGATTCCAGGTGCGATTCCTGGCCCCGCAATAATAAGAGGAAAAAAGCGCTCCATTTTTACGGAATGCTTTTTTCTTGCATTTTTCTACATGGTGGTGTATAAAGCAGACAGTTCGGTTCGTTGACAAACTACACACAGTAAGGAGACACTATGCCCGAAAAAACACAGTATATATTTGCTCGTAGCGAGCAGAGTATTTTCTCTGAAATCTATTTTCCTAAACGGGCGGCTTATCAAGACACCATCTTTAACGCGTTACGCTTCGGTTATAACGAAGAGGCGGTTAAAGAATACCTGTGCGAAAATGCGCCAGAATTGCTCGCTGAATTTAAGGACTACCCCGCGCTCTTTGACCCAAACGATTATACGAATACACGGCGGGTAAAAACTCCGGTTTCCGTTGTAGAAGCGCGCAAACGCATTGCTATGTACCAGTCGCCCTTTAAAGGATGGTCAATCTACAGCGTGGATGGTGTTTTCTTTGATGATGATACGAAAGTGATGTACGAAGAGGCGGTTCAGGTAATCCGTATCATGTTCCGTTTTGAAAGTTCATACACCGCAATGGCGGCACAAGCTGTTTGTGGCGATGTACTGCGTTGCGTTCTGTTCTCATGCATTGCACGACAAGGACGACTTTATGAGCATAAGCTCTGGGGAAAAGCTGAAGAGAGACAGTTCATAAAAAGTCACGCACCATGGTCAGCACATAAGCGCATGTTTGTAGAACAACACTTCGCCGACATCACCAGAGAAATCAACAAATGGATTGATGACCGAGCCCTCTTCATTTTTGCCTATTTGGTCAGAAAATTTGGCAAAAAAGTGCTCACGGAACAACTGTACGAAAAAGAGATATGGGTAATTAATCTCTTTGACCAAAACCTCAATGTTATTCGCCGCATTGAAAGCGACATAACCCATCCATAAATAAACATGAACACAAAACAAAAATTGTTAATTGAAAGATTACGACTAGAAGTTATTTGTCCAACCAAGGCGCGCGTTCTGTGCGGCAAAAACAATATCAGAATACTGCGTTCCAATTACCGTTTTTTGAGTGACGACGAAGTCCCATTATGGAAATGGTCTGAAATGTTTAAAGATGCCGACCTCAATCTCAGACTTGTATTGCGAAAGATAATCAAAAAAGAGATAGGAAACAACTTTGATATTAAAGACGGGACATATTCTGGTTACTTAGGGGTCACATCGGACCATTGGATTGAGGTGGTCAAAACAAAATCCAATGAAACCGATAAAAGACGGACCAAGCAATCGCATCTGGAAAAAGTCGCCGCATAACCTCTTGCTGTGTTTTTTCAAGCCCCGTTCAAGCGAACGGGGTTTTTTAATGTGTGGATAACTATCACACACAATCATATATAAATGAGTATACTAGACAGCAAATGTCTTTTATAAATTAATCACTCTTTTTTATGAACTGGTATTCACGACCCGTTTTCTTTTTACTTGCATTATCTCTTTTTGCGCCGTCAGCCGCCTCTGCCGCGCCAAGCGTGCGGTTTTCCGAAGCGCATCCGCAATATATGGCGGCACTTGCGCGCGCGTTTGCGCAGGAAGTTGCGGCAGATGCAGAAAATAATCAGGCGGACTTAGATGAGGACTTTTCTCCAGAGGATTTCGGTTTGACGGAAGTGGGTTTTTTGCCCAACAATCCGCTCTATATATTTAAAGCCGCACGGCGCGGGTTTTCCGATGTGTTTACAACTAATCCGCAAGAGAAGCTAGAAAACTCTTTGCGTTTTGCGGCGGAAAAACTGCTGGAAGCAAAAACGCTTTCCGAGCAAGGCGCGCGCGAGACCGCCGTTGCAAGCGCGCTTGACCGTTTCCGTATTGAAATAGAGCGCGCGCGGACGCGCGCGGAAGCCGCATCTGCGGAACTGGGGGACGAGAGCGAGGATGGCGCAGAAATCGCCCGTTCTATGATGAATGCAGTCATCAAATACCAAAAACTAATAGGCAAGATTGAAAAGGAAACGGGCGGCAGCGCAACAGCAATTACCACAGAGGCAAAGACGCGCGCTGGCGAAGCGTTCGGCGCCGCGTTTGCGTTTGTGCCGCCGGAAGAAGCCGCAAGCGCGCTTTCTGAAGTGCTTGATTCACAACAGGGCTCTGATTTTAGGGATTTTAAGAATATAGAAGTGTTGAAGACGGTGGAACAGCAGGTACCAGAAGCGGCGCGGCCAGTCATACGGGCAGCGGCGGAAGGCGCGCTTGCAAAATTGGAAGAACATTTAGCAACAGGAGAGAGCGGTAGCCGTGCCGCGTTTGGGGACTTTGTGCGAAATGTAGGCGGCAACGAAGCGCGGCATTTAGCAATCATCCAAGAGCTTGAAGTAAGGCCGCTAAGCGACGAAGCGCGCGCGTCGCTCACCGCCGCAAAGGAAGAAGTGCTCTCGCGCGCCGATGTGCGGCTTGTGGGGCTTTCCGAGGACGAAAAACGCGCCTACCTTTCCCATTTGAACAATGGAAATATTGAAGATGTGCGCGTAGTCAAAGAACTTGAGAGAAATGTTTCCGTAGAAGCGTTGGCGAATGTGCAAGACATTGCGTCATCTGCAAAAGAAAACTTTGCGCGAAAGGTAGAAAATGCGGCAACTAATGAAGGCGAACGCGAAAAATTAATTGAATCGGTGGAACGGTTCCACGACGCGACATCCCTTTCTGTGCTGGATGAGATTGCGGCGCTCATTCCACCTGAACAGCAGTCGGTGTTTATATCTCTGAAGCAAAAGGCGGCGGCGGAAATACAGAAAGACATTTCCAGAGCGAGTGGCGCGGCGCAAACTCGCGCCGTGTATCAAGCGCTTTCCGGCGACCATCCCGAGGACTTTGAAGCGCTCCGCGGCGCGACGGGCATCTCCTCGGCTATCTTGGACGAAATTCGCTCGGCGACCGCGGAGTTGGTGAAGGCACGCGCCGAAGTTATTAGCGATGTCGCGCGCTTCCGTAAGTATGAGGAGGCGTTCCGCGCATCCGACAATTCCGGAGAGACGGGCGTTTTCTCCGACGACCTCTCGGCATTTTTCACAGAACAAAAAGATGTGTACGGCTCGCGCGAAAAGGCAGAACAGAAAATCGCGGATGTTTCAAAGCTGGTATCCGAATTGTCCGGACTGGCGGGTTCATTGCCGCTCAATTTGGGGTATGGAGAAGATGGATTTGACGAGAGCATCCGAAACGCCGCTCGGCTTTTGAGCTCTGCAGAACGACGGCTTGCCGGCGCTCGCGCGGCGCTCGCGCGAAACGCATTTGGGCTTGCCTACAGTGAAGCGCAGGAAGCCGAGTTTGGAGCGCGCGATGGCATCGCGATTGCGCGGAATTATAAATCGGGAAAACGCAGTCCTGAGATGAAGCCGCCTGTACTTTCAGACGGAGGCGAATGGCGCTTAAACAGCCGATATGAATTTCAGAAATTCTGCATTTCTGTAGGAGGCATTCTTGCTGATACTTTATCTTGCGAATACCAAGATGGCCGCGTCTTTATAGTAGCGAAGGAAGGGTTTCCTGTATCGGTGCCTCTTGCATTTCGACCGACTGAAAAGCGCGTCTTGCCGCAACCAGAACCGGTCGTAGACCCACAAAAACCGCTTCCGTTGCAGACACTGGACCCGACAAAGTCAGGACGATGCGGGGGAATAGAAAAGTACTCGTGCCCTACGGGACTTCTGTGCGTAATGCCTGAGTATACCTATACTTCTTTTGTTGAAACCGGTGCGATATACGGCTCGTGCGAGAAAAAGGAGTCCGTAGAAAAGCGAAAAGATATTAGTTGTCAGGCGTACTTTGAAGGATATGTGTACGATTCCAAGAGTAGTTCATGCGTGCGGCAGAGCCAGAGCGGTTGTAGCAACCCATTTATTTACAAAACGAAAGACGCGTGCGAACTTGGCATTCGCGCAGAAGAGCCACCTGAAAAAGAGAAACAAAGCTGGACGGAGCATATATGGAAGTTTGCAGATGGCGTTGAGACCTCAATGATTCTGAATCGCACCGATTCGGAATATACGAATTATATAAAAAATGTTGCGGCAACATGTCGCGTGATGCCCAAACAACAATTTGTGTGGCGGAGAGGTGCAGGCAATGATTCTGCGGACAACTGGAAGAATTTCGGCATTCCTGACTGCTCAGGAAACGCGTTTGCGCCGGCGAACTGCGGCAATAATATCTGCGAAGCGGGAGAAACGCTCAAAAACTGCTCGCGCGATTGCAGTAGCGGTACGACGGCGGGAGATGCTTATTCTTGCCCTGGGTTTGCGCATGAGCGCATTGATGCTAGAGGCAAACGGTATTGCCAGTTAAATACTAAATATTCGTGCAATTCCACTTACCCGCAATTCTTGTACGAAAGTTCGTACGCGCCATCTTTGTGTCCGAATGAACTGATTGAGAATACTGGTACGACTGCAACAACAACTGGCGTGCAATTTGGAAACTGTGGAGCAAATGTGAGCCGATATAGTTGTGAAACGAGTATGGAATGTGATTGGTATGTGCCGCCGCAGGGCTCGCCATATTGCGCGCCTGCGGTGCGTGGTTCGTGGGTGTCGCACACCTGGCGCTTTACCGACGGTACGGAAACATCATCAATACTTTCTCGTCTTGATAGGGAATACTCAGAGTTTATTGCGTCTGTTGACGCGCAGTGCAAGCTCATTCCACGCACGAAGTTTGCGTGGAAATCGGGCGCGGGCAATGATGCTGCGGACAACTGGAAGAACTTCGGCATTCCGGATTGTTCCGGTACAGCATCTACGGGTAACACGACAGGTGGAGGTACAAGCGGAACAACCTGCGATAGCGCAACAACCGCGCTTCTAGGAACAGGATGCCATAGCATGGGCAATGCATTCTTTAATTCGGAAATGACAAAGTATGTCTGGCCTGGAGGTAGTACGATTTTGGAATGTTCAACTGGGTATGTTTCCGGTTGTAGCGGTTCTGGAGGAGGCACTACCAATTCTGCCGCCTGCTCCGATGGTCGAGATAACGATGGCGATGGAAAAATTGACTATCCATCAGACACCGGGTGTTATAATGCATCTGACAATGACGAGACGATTCCCACAACAACTGGCGGAGGTACTACCAGTATGCAGAAATGTTTTTATCCGAACGCGAGTAAAAACGGCGCGCCTGTCGGCTACACGGTGTGGTGCGAGTCCGATTATGTAAACTGTCATGAAGGAAGCCCGAGCGGAGCATCTATTTCTCTAACCGGCGTATCACTCGGCGCGCCGTCGCAGTGCGAGAGCGGATGGACGGGAGGACCTTCTGGTTCGTGCAACTACAACAATTACTGCGATACATGGGAAAGTAAGGCGACCTGTCCGGTTGAATGCGCAAACGGTCCAGGTACTTACACGACCGGCACCTGCAATAACAACAACTTCTGTGATACATGGGAGAGTGCGGCATCATGTCCTTCAGAGTGCGGAAGCACGGGGGGCGGAACAACTGGCGGAGTTCCGGCAACGCCAACTGGAGTTACCGCAACTGCGCCATCATCGGGGAGTAGTGTAGAGATTCGCTGGACGGACTCATCCACAAACGAAACATACTTCAAGATTTGGCGGCAGGCGGGCGGTTCGTGGGCATTCTTAACACAAGTAACATCAAGCAATGGTCCGACAACAAACACAACCACCACGCATACCGACACCAATGTTCCGAGCGGTTCGGTGAATTACCAGATACAGGCATGTAATACATCCGGCTGTTCGCTTGATTCAATTGTTGCAACCACA
>MHSA01000011.1:0-67566 GCA_001821135.1 Candidatus Taylorbacteria bacterium RIFCSPLOWO2_01_FULL_48_100
CTTTTGGAAGCCGCGCGAAGTTCTTCTTGCGGCATCCAGGACTCCTCTTTCCGTACTTGTTGCGGATGAGGGGAGAGTTCCCAAAAGATTCTTCCTGAAAGCGCCACCGCTCGGCGCGCAAAAAAAGAAAAAAATATGGATATGGTCTCAAATGGAGGTGATTAGTTCTTCCCTAAATGTTTGTGGCTAGTTCTTGCTAGTAAGGAATTGGCAAAGGATCTACTCCGCAGCGTGATTGGAAACAATCGGCGTAAGGAGTGGTACAGATCCACGCTCAAGAAATACCTACTCTTGAGCACTTTATCGGGTTCGGTTCGCAAATGCGAAATGAATCCGTAGAGTGAAGTATATTCTGATGTTCTCAAGAACATCAGAATAACAAAGTTCTTTTACAAAAGTGTTCATGGTGTTTTGTTTCCGACTGTTCGGAGGTGGAACGCTATGAATACTACAAATCAAACAGGGGTTGCCACCCTCACTGAATTGGCGGCCTATTACAAAAAAGCCGCCGATGAAAAAATGGCGGAAATCAGTCGTCTCGAAGCAGTATCGCAGGACACTGCTTACCGAGAGGGTTTCAGACACAGCGCGCTTTGTCGCGCTCAACAGGCCGCCGAGACCGACAAGGTCTTCCTCGGCGGTTACGGCAAGGGCGTACTCGTCCTCGGTATTTCAGCTCTTGGCTTTGAAAAGGCCAAGAGTTTCATCGCGGCGTGCGGCGGTTGGAAGTCGCATGCAAACGGAGCTCTCACTCTCCTCGACGGGGAGAAAGGGGAAATCCGAAAAAATGCAAAGGGGACTTGCTGGGTCATTGACCTCGCATCGTCCCGCCGGACGATTATGTTCTCGTGGTCAAGCGGTCCGCGCGACACGCGGTTGGCTGGTCCGAAGCTCAACACCACCAACGGTGGGGCGCATTGGTGCGGACTCGTTTCGGAAACGATGCCGTTCAATAGGGAGAATTCTCCCGTTGCGGTGTCGTACATCAAACGGGCGACCACCTGTTTAGCCGAACACGGGATGACCCCAAACCAGTGGGAACGGGTGGAAAATGCTCGGCGAGTTGCCGAGAGCGAACGCCATGCCGAGATAGTCCGAGCCGCCGCGAAGGCTGGTGAAGCAAACGGGGTAGTTGTCTGTGTTGGGTTTGGGTACAACCCAACTCGGGGCGAGCAGTACATCCTTGTCGCCGAGGAATTTTCTGGGTCAACTGGTCCTATACCGGAAAACCTTGCGGAGTTGGTCCATGCTCGATTCGCGGCGGCAAAGTTGGCCGCCGAAGAAAAGCGGATCATGGAAAAGTTGGAAGCCGAACAGGCAGAGCTTGTCCAGAAAAAAGCCAAAGCGGAAGCCGAGGCCAAGCAACAAGCCGCAATCGAGGCGACCTGTCGAGCCGTCGGAATCTCGCTTACCGACTGGCAGGCGATGACTCCGAAAAAACAAGGGCAAGCGCTTCACCGCGCCCGCCTTGCCAGAAAAATCTAACCCGCCGCAAAACGGGTTCAATTTCAATCGGACGAGTTCTTGCGGGAATTCGTCCACTTTATTGAGTTCATCTTGGCTTGCCTTGAGCGAGTCGAAAGGTGGATTCATAGAGTGAGGCATATTCTGATGTTCTCAAGAACATCAGAATAACAAAGTTCTTTGTAAAACGGTGTTCATAGCGTTTTGCTTCCGACTGTTCGGCGACAGGGCGCTATGAATACAAACGATACAAAACAAAAAATCAGTCAGATAATGGCCTCGGTGAAAGTCGGGGATGTTTTCGCAACGCGACTCGCTACCGTCTTGAAGAATGGAAACATCCACACGATGGATGTGCTTCTCGGGAAGTCGGAAGTTGAGTTGTTGAAACTCAAAGACTTCGGCAAAGGGAAGCTCCGAGAAGTCGCGGAATACTTTGAGCAGGTTGGAGTTGGGCGGCCGCCATACTACGACGAATTTCCGTGGGAGGCGATTCGGGGCGGTTTGAAACAGAAAGGGTACACGGAAGGGGCGATACAGCTCTTCCGTGAGATGTTTTGGAAAAGCGGGATTGCCCCGGTAAGGCAAAAAAAGGAGGAAACTCAGTGAAAAGACGGTCACGACGCTTGCAAAAATGCAGGCGTTTTTTTATAAATCAATAAATTCTTGTATGTCGATTCCAGCGTCCTTGATGAGTTCAGCCAGTAGTCCTTTCTTGAGAGTTTTGTGCATCGGTACAGACAACTTACCTTTTTGCGGGTCGTTGTTGATAAGGCGCGCATGGCTTCCTTTTTGCCGCACGACTTCATAGCCGAGACGGAGAAACTTTGCTACGGCGATTTTCCCAGAGACCTGCGGGAGTTTAGGCATGAATAAGATGGAGGCTGATATTTTTTTCTATCGGTTCTTTGCCTTCGGCGAGTGCTTCTTCAAGGCACATTTCCGTTACTTCGCGAATGTTTGCGAGTGCCTCTTCTATCGTCTCTCCTTGGCTGTAACAACCATCAAAGGCAGGATTGACAACGACATAGCCGCCCTCCGGTTCCTCGGTAAGAATAACCGGAAAAGAGTACGCTCCACCGCTGATTACTTTGTCTAACTTTTTCATATCAGTAATTATAGCAAATCTGATTTTTCACACCAGCGTCTGCTTCACTCCGCGGATGTGTTCGTGCGCCTTGGGGGTTGCGCGCCTGCCGCGCGGGGTGCGCTCAATGAGTCCGAGTTGTAGTAGATACGGCTCGTTCACTTCTTCCAAGGTTTCTTGTTCCTCTGAAAGCGCGGCACTCAAAGTATTTAATCCAACAGGCCCTCCGCCAAACTTTTCAATAAGCGTTTGTAAGAGCGAGCGGTCGGAGGCATTGAGTCCAAGTTCGTCTATACCGAGAAGCGCGAGCGCCTCCTCTACAATTTTTTCCGTAAGCGCGCCGCGACGGAGCTGTGCGAAGTCGCGACAACGCTTCAACAAATAGTTTCCTACGCGCGGAGTTGCACGGCTCCGCGCCGCAATCTCGCGTGCCGCGCCTGTTTCTATTTTAATTTTGAGAAGCCCCGCGGAGCGGCGGATGATTTTCTCAATTTCTTGCGGCGCGTAAAATTCAAGACGAAACACGCCGCCCCCAAAGCGCGAGCGAAGAGGCGAGGAAAGGAGCGCGATGCGCGTCGTTGCGGCGAGGAGCGTAAATGGCGGAAGCTCCAGTTGAATTGTGCGCGCCGACGGCCCCTTGCCGATAATGATGTGCAGTTCTCCCGACTCCATTGCCGGATACAACACTTCCTCAATGGAGCGGTTGAGGCGGTGTATTTCGTCAATAAACAAAATATCGCCCGCAGAAAGGTTCGTGAGTATGGAAGCGAGGTCGCCAACTTTCTCAATCGCAGGTCCGGAAGTGGATTTCATCTGCGCGCCCATCTCTTTTGCAATTAGGTGGGCGAGTGTCGTCTTGCCGAGCCCCGGCGGTCCGTAAAAAAGAATATGCTCGGGCGGGTGACTCCGTTCGCGCGCCGCGCCGAGGAGGATTTTTAGATTTTCCGTAACTTGTTTTTGCCCAGTGTACTCATCAAACGATGCGGGGCGGAGTGCCGCGTCAAGAAAGGCGTCCCGCCGCGCGCCGACATCGGCTTCCGTCTTAATCTTTTCTTTCGCAAGTTTTTGCATTTAATGGACTTGTCCCGTTAGAAGCAGGGAATTGTTGCAATTACCGAGGCTTCTAATGGGATTGACAATAAAATTAAACTATGCTAACCTAATTTTGGTAGAAGCGTCGCAAAACACATTTTCAAAATGTCTGGAGCGAGTGGTCGCATTGCAGCGACCCGAGCGTTACCGAGGACTTTTGTAAAATGTGTTTTGCGACGCGCTGTTATTTTCAAGCGCGCGAATCTCTAAGCAATAGACCTTCGGGTTTTTGACGCCCCATCGGGGATGTTCCGGTTTGATGCTTCACGGCCCCTGACGGGAACACACCCAAGAGCTGCGTTTTGCTTTTCGTGTTTATATGAAAAGTATTGCTTAGAGATTCGCGTTCTGGAAACCTTTTTTCTTTTGTTACTGTACCCGCTTTCTCGGTGCGCGCAATTGCTTGACGCGCCTTTTTTGTTTCCTAATGCATTTATTCATTAAACCCGACCACGCGCTCCACTTCTTCAAGTGAAGTGATTCCCAACAACGCTTTCAGAACACCATCTTGCGGCATTGTGAGAAGTCCTTGCGGTTTTCCTGTCGCTCGGATTTCGCGCTCGCTCGGATTTTCGCGGATTATTTTCTCTATCGCAGAATCCATCACAATTCCCTCAAACACGCCGATTCTGCCTTTGTAGCCCGTTTGCGAACACTTGTCGCACCCGACCGCCTTCCACGCGCGCGCCGTCTGCGGCACGGATTCTTCTTTGGGAAGCCCTGCAAGCACCTGTTCAACCAACTTCTTTTCATACGCAGACAACGCGGTTTCTTTTTTGCATATAGAACAGAGCTTTCGGACGAGGCGCTGAGCGAGCGCGAGCGTAATCGCAGAGCTCATCACTTTAGAATCCGCGCCGAGGTCTATGAGGCGTGGGAAGGTGCCAGCGGCGTTGTTGGTGTGCAATGTTGAGAATACCATATGGCCAGTAAGCGAAGCGTTCAAGGCGACCCCGGCGGTCTCGCCATCGCGGATTTCACCGACCATAATCACATCAGGGTCTTGACGGAGCGCGGAACGCAAACCCTCCAAGAAAGTATACTTTTCCTCCGCGTTCACTTGCGTTTGCACGATGCCTTGCAGGTGGTATTCAATCGGGTCTTCAATTGTAATGACCTTCACGCCCGGCGTATAAATCTTCCGCAAAAAGGCGTAGAGCGTTGTCGTCTTACCACTTCCCGTCGGACCCGTTGTGAGAATCATACCGTTCGGCTTTTTAATTTCTTTTTCCACAAGTGCGTGTAACTTCGGATGCATACCTAGGTCTTCCATCGGCACCGCAATTGTCGCCGGATTCAAAACGCGTAGCACGACCGACTCGCCATACGAACCAGGAATTACCGAAGTTCGTATTTCTATTTCCGTTCCCCCTACTTTTACGCTAAATCTGCCGTCTTGCGCTTCGTCGCGCACATTGAGCTTAAGCCCCGATACGAGTTTTACGCGCGAGAGTATAAATTGGAATGAGTCCGTTGGTATGGCGATAAGGTCGTTCAGTATTCCATCTAAGCGCACGCGCACGCGCACCGAGGCGCTTTCCGGTTCAAAATGAATATCTGACGCGTCGGTTGCGAGCGCGCCGGCGAGTAATGTTTCAACCATGCGCGAAACGCGTGAAGATTGTTTTGATGCCAGTTCTGAGCGCAAAACATTAGCAATATCCGCAACCGTCTTTAAGTTTTTCGCCTGCGCCGACACCTCGTCGCTCTGAATGGTGATTGAACCCGCGCTTTCTTCATGTGCAAACGATAATTCTTTGTATCGCGCCCACGCTTTTTCAAGTCCCTTCCGTTCCGTCATAAAAAGCGTTGCTTCGTAGCCCGAACCCGCGAGCTTTTTCAGCGCGGCTTTCGCTTCTTTCTTTTCTGGAGAAAATGCGGCGATGCTCACTTTCTTGCCGTTCAACGCAAAGCCGGCAATATGCGCCGCGCGCGCTTCGGCTTCGGGGACAAGTCGGAGCGCGTCCAATTCAATCGGGGTGGGGATTAGGTCTATATATGGAATACCAGCTTTTTCCGCCTGTGTTTGCACAAGCGCACGCTCCTCGCGTTCGTGGAGTTCGGTCAGTTGCTCTTTTTGCTTTTCTTCGTCAAATGTAATGGGCATAAGAATGCCTTTATTATACCAATATACGAATGAATACCAATATACGAATGGCTACGAATGGGCTTGACAAGAAATACAGGAGATGCTATACTATATAGCAGAATCAGCACGATTCAAGATTCAATAAAAAACAAAAAACAATCAAAAAAAGAAAGTTGAGGAAAAAATGAAAAAAGGACACGCAATCACTCTTGGTATCGTCGCAGGTGTAATTATTTTAATACTCACTGCGATAGTTGGATATCTTTCAGGGAAAAACACACATCGTCCGCAGGCGATTTCAGTTACTAACACTCCACCGCCCACCATTGTGGTGCAGACGAACGCGCCAAGTCAGGTTGACATGCTTGCCGCCGAGGTGGAGGCACTGAAGGCCGCCAATGAAGAAAGGGAGGCGAGGGTGCAGAGATTGCTCGCACTCAACGAAGAAGTTCGTCGGGAGCGGGAGACCAATGTCATCACAATACCCGTCACGGTGAATGTAACCAACACACCATCTTCGGTGACTATTAACGGCACTTTTAATGTTGGTGGTTCATCAGAGGCAAAGAAGGCGGCGACTTCGTTGATGGAGCGAAGGCGTGCACCGAAAACGCGGACCCCGATGTACACCATCACAAACTCCACCTCGTCTGTGACGGTTTCTGGAACCACTACGGTTTCGGAGACACACACCTCGGTGCAGAACTTTCTGCCACCTGGACGGCGAAGTTTGCTCGGTGTGATTCTTTGGGGTCGGGCAAACCCCATTCCGACCACGGTGCCGAGCGGGCAAAGTGTCCAACAAGGACAACCGCCGACGCCTATCGTGGTTGTCCAGCAACCATATGGATATGGGTATCCGTCTGGGTATGGCGGTGGGTATGGATACGGATATCCATACAGCCGAGTGCCCGCATATTCGGGTTCGTGTGAACGCAAACTCTTCGGAGTTCGCTTTCATACGAGGTAGCGAGAAAAAATCTCGCTGAGGCGCGCAAACGAAGTTTGCGCGCCTTTTTCTTTTTGCGCATACTGTAAAATCACAGGTTGTTGTTTTTATGAAAGAAATCCTTTCTCACAGCATCGCAGACACCGCGAAGTTTGCGCAAGAGTTTCTTGCTGGGCTGTTTCCATGTGCAGATTCGTCGACAGTTGTTGGGTTATACGGAGATCTCGGTTCGGGCAAGACCGCGTTTGTTCAGCAGATTGCGAAAGCACTCGGCGCGCGCGGCTCTGTCCAAAGCCCGACTTTTGTCATTATGAAAAAATATGCGCTAAAAAATCCCCCCTCACTCCCCCCTTTATTAAAGGGGGGATATAGAGGGGATTTACAACTTGTCCATATAGACGCCTACCGTTTAGACAGCGCCACGGATTTAAAAAAACTCGGCTGGGATGCGCTCTCAAGCGACCATAGTAATCTCATTTTCATAGAATGGGCAGACCGAGTCGCCGACATTTTACCGCTTGACCATATTAAACTCCGCTTTGAGTTTGTAGATGATACAACTCGCAAGATATCGTAAAACTTAGCGTAATCTTCCACCCGCCAACCCACCTTATTTTTATGTGCGTATAACTTATATAAAAACACCACATCAATATAGTACGCGACCGCGTACTATATTGATGTGGGTAAATTGTTAGACAATCAATAATGAAATAACTAGAAGATTTACGAGAGAAGTTAGAAGTTACGGAGGATATACTTCAAAATAATCACGAAGCACGCGGTCGTTTTCTATTGCTTCTGCAATCACATACAACAAATCTTTTCCTATTTTGAAATCCGCTTTGAGGAGCGCAATGAAATCCTCGCAGTCGTGTGGATACACCCACACACTATCTTGTAGCCACTTAAAACCGATTGCTTGGAGCGTGTTCCGTACTTTGTCCCGCAACTCTTTTTGTTTTTCTGGAATATCAAAAATAAGCACGCGCCATTTGCCGTCCCATTTTTCAGGTTGAGGAAGTTTATACTCGCATTTTTTCCACTCGCACAATTTCTCTTTTCCTTTCAGCGTTAATTCAAGAAATTTTTTATTCCGGCGGAGCAGTCCATTTTTTACGAGTCGTTCTCGCGCCGCAAGAACCGAGCGGTACTTTTTCTTTTGTTCGGCACTGTCCATCATTTTATACATTTTATACACACTCCCCGCGAGCATCTGTGTAGTCATTTCAACTAACGATTCTGCCGCGGCAAGCATCGTACGCTGTAGCCGTGTATTTCGTACTCGCTCCATTACTTTTTTCTCAAGCATTCCCATATTATTTGTTTTTCTTTTTGATAGATGTAGTGCAAGTTACAAGGGGTGTGTTTTTAAGTATATCAATATAGTGCGCGGTCGCAAGTTATATTGATATTGACTGATAGAATGAGGTTGTGGTAGGATTTTGGGCAGAGAGACACAGAAGTTCCTCTTAGATTTCTGCGCCTCGCAGAGCGGGGGCGGGAAGCGTACGGCGTGTTGCCTGAAAGGGCGGCGCAACGGAGCGCTGAAAGGCGAATGAACTTTGAAAACACAAGTTCCGTTTGCCCTGAAAGGGGCGAAAGAACAAAAACCTGAAAGGGTTATAGTATGGACTACTGGAAAAGAGATGAACAAAACGATGTTACGCTCCTGTTATTCAAACCAGGCGAGCAGGCATCAGAAGATTGTCATAGAGCTTTTGCGATTCTCAGGGAGGTTGAACTCACTGAAACAGAAAAGGTTCTCTCAATACTGGGAAAGAAAAATAAGCGACCACATCATGGCGGAGATTTGTACCAGTCCCCCAACTTGGGAGATGCTCCCTTGGAGACGGTGCGCCGAATCATTGCGGCAACACTCATTGTGTGCCGTGTCGAATGGTTCACTTTTGTGAATAGTATTGTTGAAATCACAAATCACAATAGTAGCAGGTCTCCTCATTTTCGTTACGGCGCGGTTCTCGGTCTTCTTGATGGGTTTTTGTATCCAGATCTGTTTTTGGGAGACGAAGATGATGAAGAAAAAACCTTGCCGTTTTACGAGGACATTGGCCCGTGTTGCATATACACAGCAATACTGCTTTGTATATTGAAACTCACTTGGTGGTGTCCAGACGAAAACGAGGAAGACGGCCATCAACTCTCAAAACAGCAATCTGGAGAGCTGTCTAACCTAATTAGCAAGTGTCTAGACGAACCTAAGTTAGGTGTCGTTGGAACTCACCCACGGATGCTTGCAATATCGCGGTTCCTCACCGAAGTGGCAGTCCGTTACGATGAGGAAGACAGCGAGGGAGGTTCGTTTCGTTCTGAATGGATAGAGGCAATTGCAAATGGATTTCTTTATAAAATGTTCGGTAAACTATCCTTCCAGAATCAAGTGGAGTTGGTGAACGAGGCCATTGTGGACTTAAACGGTTGAATTTGCACAGTCGGGTGATTTTTGTCACCCGGCTTTTTTTATGGCGGAGCGATGTTAGAATGATCTCAACGATGGCTGAAAAACAGAACAAGCGGCTGGTGCTTATAGATGCGCACGCGATACTGCATCGCGCATATCATGCGTTGCCGGAGTTTAGTAATAGCAAAGGCGAACCGACGGGCGGGCTCTATGGGCTTGCGGCGATGCTTATTAAAATTATTGCGGATTTAAAACCCGACTATCTTGCTGCAGCGTACGATTTGCCGAAGCCGACTTTTCGGCATACTGCGTACAAAGAGTACAAAGAAGGGCGGGCGAAGGCAGACGATGCGCTCATTTCACAAATGAAACGCTCGCGCGAGATTTTTGAAGCGTTTGGAATCCCGATTTACGACAAAGAAGGGTTTGAAGCGGATGATATTCTCGGTACGATTGTAGAAAAGTTACAAGTTACACGCTACAAGTTACAAGTTGATATAGTTATCGCGTCTGGCGATATGGACACCCTACAATTAGTTGATGGAAAAAAAGTGCAAGTGTACACACTCAAAAAAGGGATTAATGACACGGTTTTGTATGACGAAGAAAAAGTAAGAGAACGCTATGGATTTGGTCCAAAACTTTTACCGGATTTTAAGGGGTTGAAAGGCGACCCGTCGGATAATATAAAAGGAATAAAAGGGATTGGCGATAAAACTGCGACCGAACTCATACAAAAATTCGGCTCGGTTGAGGAAATCTATAAGAAGTTGAAGAAAGATAGGGGTATATTTGAGAAAGAAGGAATAAGTGCGCGAATGATTGGACTATTGGATGCGGGAAAAGAAGATGCTGAGTTTTCTAAAATACTCGGAACTATTCGGCGCGATGCGCCGATTGAATTCGCACTTCCTGAAAAGCCGTGGCGTGAGTGTGCGAATGTGGGTAATGCAGAAAAGTTATTTCAAGAGTTGGAGTTTCGCAACCTTGGGCAGAGGTTGCGGGCGGCGATATCAAAAGTTTCTTCATCTCGCCCTTTTCAAGGGGGAGTACCCGAGCGAAGCGAGGGGGAGGGGGTGGTTTCTGCAGAAATTAAATCACCCCTCCGCCCAGCACTTTCTTCAGAAAGTGCTGGGCACCTCCCCTTAATCAAGGGCAGGATGAAAGAAAAAGAATTTTCCGACCTCTCCATCGCCCTTTGGCTCATCAATTCCAACCTAACAAACCCGACCGCGGACGATGTGTGTAATTTTGCAGGAACGAAAGATGTGAGCGTGGCGCGCGCGAAAATTCTTGCGGAACTGAAAACGCGCGGCCTCGCGCGCGTATTTGAAGAGATTGAAAAACCACTCATTCCTGTTGTTGAAAAAATGAACGCCCGCGGCGTGAAAATGGATACAAAGTATCTTGCCGTGCTTTCTACAGAGTACCACCGCGAGCTTGCTGCGCTGAAAAAAGAAATCTGGAGTATGGCTGGAACCGAATTTAATGTAAATTCACCAAAACAGCTTGGCGAACTTTTGTTTGTAAAAATGGGGCTTAAGGCGGCGCGACAGAAGAAGACGGCAGGAGGCGCGCTTTCAACACGCGAAAGCGAGCTTGAAAAGATGCGCGATTTGCACCCAATTATTGCGAAGATTCTTGAGTACCGCGAGTTTCAGAAACTACTCTCAACCTATATTGACGCGCTTCCAGAATCGGTAGATACGCACGGTCGCTTGCACGCGTCGTTTTTGCAGGCGGGAACGACGACGGGGCGAATGTCGTCGCAAAATCCGAACTTGCAAAATATCCCCATTCAGACCGCGCGCGGCAGGCGGATTCGGAACGCATTCGTCGCGGATAATGGCTGTGCGCTCCTCGCGTTTGATTACTCGCAAGTAGAACTTCGCGTTGCGGCAATTCTTTCTGGAGACCAGAAACTTATTGAAATCTTCAAGAAAGGGGAAGATGTACATACTGCGGTGGCGGCGGAAGTTTTTGGTGTCGCGCCAGAAAAAGTGACTAAAGAAATGCGCCGACAGGCGAAAGTAATTAACTTCGGAATTTTGTACGGTATGGGAGTGAATGCGTTGCGCGCTACACTCGGAGATGTAGAAACTCCAGTATCGCGCGCGGACGCGCAGAAATACTTGGACGAATATTTCGCGCGCTTTCCAGTGCTCGCCGCGTATTTGGAAGAAACAAAAGCCGTCGCGCGCGAGCGCAGCTACACAGAGACCTTATTCGGGCGGCGCAGATATTTTGAGGCGCTCAATTCGCCGATTTCGTACATCCGCGCGGCAGCAGAGCGGCAAGTGATTAACGCGCCGATACAAGGCACTGCCGCAGATATCGTGAAAATTGCGATGGCTCGGGTGGCTGAATTTTTGCGAGACGAGAAATTAGACGAAAAAGCACGCTTGATTTTACAAGTGCATGATGAATTGGTATATGAAGTGAAAAAAGAGTCGGTTTCCGAGCTCGCGCCAAAAATACAAAAGATAATGGAGGGCGTGTTGTCTCCAGGGCAGTCGCGGGGTGTGCCGATTCTGGTAGAAGTGAGCGTCGGCGACAATTGGGGGGAGATGCGGAAGTTAGTGGAAAGTAGTTAGTAGTAAGTGATAAATGGGTTGAGAAACGATTAATCGGAGATTGTCTGACCATGCTACAATGTCGGGCATGAAAAAGAATTATCGCGCGTGGCATAAGAAAAAGTCGGAAGTAAACGAGATAGTAACTCGGCCGTTTTTTCACGAGCGTGAGATTTGGTTTTGCTATATCGGCACTAATGTTGGTTTTGAGCAGGACGGTTCCGGCAATGATTTTTTGCGACCGGTAGTGGTGTTGAGGAAATTTAACAACGAAATCTTTTGGGCGATTCCGTTGACAAAAGCGCATAAGAAGAGAAAGAAAAAAGCAGAACAGTATTATTACGCTTTCTCTTTTATACAAGGAATCACTAGCATCGCGCTTTTGTCTCAAATTCGTTTGATTGATGCTCGGCGTTTGAGTCGCAATATTGGCGTTATAGCAGATAAAGATTTTAAGGAACTAAAGAAAAAACTCAAAGCACTTTTGCCTTGAGTTTTTTCTTTTTCCTCCGCCTTGCGGCGGAGTCGGGCCGAAGCCATTTGTGGTATAAAGGTAGCAAAACGAGGTTATTAAGTCAAGCAAGTTATCAACATGTTCTATTTTTTTTACGGTACAGATGGTGTTAAGGCGCGCGAGCGGGCAAGCGCGCTTGTGGAGAGTTTGCGGAAGAGGAAGCCGCAGGCGGAAGTATTTCGCATTGAAGCGGAAAATTGGAACCCGCTCCAGTTTGATGAACTGATAGTAGGGCAGGGGTTGTTTAATAAAACATATATCGTCCATATTGTTTCTTTGTTTGAGAATGAAGAAGCGAAGGAGATTTTCTTGCAAAGGATTTCAGATGTCGCGGCCTCGCCGAATATCTTTGTCGCAGTTGAAGGCGAAATAAATAAAGAGGAATTGCGCGCTATTGCAAAGCACGCGGAAAAAGTTCAGGAATATAAGAAAGACAAATCAGGAAAAAAGAAGTTTGAGGTGTTTTCGCTCGCGGATGCGCTCGGCGCGCGCGATAAAAAGAGTTTATGGGTCGGATATCAAAAAGCGGTGATTGAAGGCATCGCGCCGGAAAACATTAACGGCATTTTGTCATGGAAAGCGCGGAGTATGCTTTCAGCGCGGTACCCCAACCGTTATTGGAGTACGGACGAATTAAAAAATCTTTCCGCGCAATTTGTCGCGCTGTATCACGATTCCCACCGCGGCAGGCATGAGTTTTCGATTGCGCTTGAACGGCTGATTTTGAGGATTTAATTTTTTTCTCGGGCGTGTTATAACTTACTCGTACCGCCCATAGCTCAATTGGTAGAGCAATTCCCTTTTAAGGAAGAGGTTCCTGGTTCGATTCCAGGTGGGCGGATTATTTACAGAGGCAAGTCAAACGCAAAGAGGCCGGCGCCTAAGACAAGGAGCGAAAGCGCGATAATAAAAAGAAGCGCTAGAAAACCGCGAGAACTCTCAATGCCATGCGGCACTTTTTTCTTGAGTATGAGCGCACAGAGTAAAATTAGCGCGACAACGAGCGCGGCGATTTGCGTGTACAAACCAACGATAAGCAAAAGCCCTGCGATAAGCTCAATCGCCCCAAAGCCGAACGCGAAATACTCGCCTGGCTTCCAGCCGAGTGACTCAAAAAACGCTGTTTTATCCGCGCGTCCGCGCCCCAATTTATGTAAGCCAAAATTAACAAATACCAATCCGAGCGCAACGCGCAAGAGGAATGGGGCGAGGAGCCAGAACGCAAGCAGGTCTGGGAATACGCTTAACATAGTGTAAGTATAGCATATACTGATATACTTACAGTATGGCAGAGTTCAAAAAACCATCAAATGGTATGGAAGAAATTAAGTGGTTCATTGGATTCCTGATTTTCTTTGTCGTTGCGTGGTTTATTGGCGGCGGTATTTTGCGCGAAGTGACAAGCCCTTTCATAGAACCGCCAGTTCCGGTAACGGGAACTGCGGCAGGCAATAAAACGGCTCCGTCAAAAACTGTTCCTCAAACTGGTTCATTTTCGGGCGACTTAAAAGCAATTGAACAAAAGAGCGGCGCGTCTTCCCTAAAAGGTTTGCTTGAATTGTCGGTCAATAATTACGGCTCCGCCGTATCGGCAAACGAAGAGTATGTGATGCTTCAGCTCTCCGACTCCGCGCCATCGCGCGTATTGCTTACCGGAATGATTATAAAAAGTGAGGCATCTGGACGAAGCGCGACCATCGGGAAAGGCGCGTACTTACCACAACAAGGGACCATCAACGCAGAAGAACTCGTGTATCTTGAGCCGGGCGGAATTGCGTATGTCGTTACAGGCCGAGCACCCGTCGGCTATTCTCTGCGCGTGAACAAATGCACGGGCTACTTTGAGCAATTCCAAAACTTCGTGCCGCAACTCCCGATTGAATGTCCTCTTCCTAAAACAGAACCGCTCCCACCGCCGCCCAACAGCCCTTCGGATGCGTGCCTGCAATACATAGACAATATGCGTAGGTGCCGGATTGAGCCGAATTCGCCTGTTGAACTCGGCGAAGAGTGCCGCCGCTTTATCCGCGACTCATTCACCTATCCGCGGTGCGTTTCGGCGCACAAGAGCGATGCCGATTTTTACAAAAACGAGTGGCATCTCTACCTCTCGCGCGACCTTCCGCTCTGGAAGAGCACTCGCGAAGTGATTACGCTTTTGGACGCAACCGGCAAGGTGGTGGATACGGTTACATACTGATCTATTTAATTGTGTCAAAAATGACACAATTCCGACCCTAAAACCACCCCTCCGCCTCGCGGACTCGGCACCTCCCCTTATGTTAAGGGCAGGATGGAAGAGAATATGGCTCAAGACAAGGGTTTTCTGACAATCGCGCCAATAACTATTGACTTCTAGAATGGGGTATGCTATACTGTATGTAGCGAACTTTGACATACGGATGTGTGTTAGGTGTAGCGGACAGTTTAACTCGTCTTCTGTTTTCAACAACAAAAAGACGAGCGGTAACGCGCGACCGCAACAGCGCAACTCCATTGCATGAAAACAAAAAATGTCATCTTCACGGTCGGTCTTCCGAAGCCTGGGACAGAGATCGAGACGGACTCACTCTGCAACTCCTACCTTACCACCCCAGACGGAAAGTCGGTGGGCGGTTCGGAAACCATTTTTTCCATGCCGGAGTGGAAGGTGGGTGATGAATTCGTCCTCGATATCCCGAGCGGGACAATCCGCGGGAAGGTGGAGACGGTGCGGGCCTACGGCGCCGCCGAAAGTGCCGAAGCACGGAGCGTCGCCTCTGTGTTCGGTGGTCCTCAACCCTCGGAAGAGGGTGTCCAACTCTTCGTCTACGGAGAGTGGAGCGGGAAAGAGGGTGGATTGCTCGGGGGGCTTTTCGGTTATGGGCGGTTCGGGGCAAATCTCGAGCAGGCGGTGGTCGTGGAAAGTTCTCTGGTGCCAAAGGGGAAACAGGTGTCCTACGGGGGATATTCCTGGGCAAAGTCCGCCCGCCACTTTCTCGGTATCGGAGATACCGAAGCCGCCAAGTTGTTGGCGGTGGTGGTGGAGCGAGAGGAGCGGACATCATCAGGGGTTGAGAACACCACCAATCAGGTGTTCTTGACTTTCGCCGTAGCGGAAGTCCACCTGAATCCGGTTTTGGCAATCGCCTAGTGGCGGTCGCCTCGCCGAAAGGCAATGGAGACAGACGCCCTCGTGTGAGGGAGGGTCGGCGGGACGAAGCGTCCGCGCTTCGTCCCGCAATCATCCGTTGTTTTTTCAGTTCTTTGGTTCGGGAATTCGCGAAAGCGAATTCCCAAAAACCTCGCGCAGTCGCGAGGTTTTTTGTTTGCGGATTTTGTCATTAAGCTACGATCGTATCTTAATGGCAATGAAGAATATTTTTTATCGGTACAGCACAATTCCCGCCGCGACCGCGACATTGAGGGATTCTTTTGTTCCACGCATAGGGATTTCGGCGACACAGTTGCATTGCGCGAGGATTTTTTCCGGAATCCCCGTTACTTCGTTGCCGAACACGAATGCGATATTTTTTCGGCGCGGGATTTTTTTGTAATTGATGGCATGCGGATGTTGTTCAACGGCAACCAGAAACACTTTTTCTTTTTTCAAGCGGGCGAGAAGTTTCTGAACTTTTTTAGCGCACTCCCACACCACTACTTTTTCCGCCCCCAGCGCGGTCTTGGCGATTTCTTTGTTTGTTCTCCCGAAGCGGTCAACTGGCGCAGGCGTGTAGCCCGCTAGAAATATTTTTGCAACTCCCGCCGCGTCAGCCGTTCTAAAAATTGAGCCGACATTGTGGTTGCTACGGATATTATGAAGTATGATGTACATGTGAAAATTATTCTCTTTGTTCTTACCGCGGTACTTTTCATTTTTGCCGGCGCATGGGCGTCTGATAATTTCCAATATATGTCATTTGACGATATGCGCCGCGCGGTTGCAGGCGTATTTTTTACCGACAGTATCACAGAAGGCGAGTTAAAAGAAGCATATGCAAAAGCCGCTCGCGGGGAGGGGAAGGTGAAGATTCTCATTGTGCCCGGGCATGATGATGACAGTTGGGGTACGGAATACAACGGCATTCGCGAGGCGGATTTGACGATGCGAGTTGGGGAGGCACTCGCTGCGCAATTTGCGAAGAATTCTGCCTATGAAGCGACGCTTTTACGCGGCAGAGATGGATATCTGTCGGCGTTTGAGACATATTTCGCTGAGCATAGAGAAGTTGTGCGCGCCGAAGTGGTGGCGAAAAAGAAAATTATGAAGGACTTGCTTGCCGCCGGCTCGGTAGAGCGTGTGGAAGGCGTGGGGCACAACAAAGCGGCGCTGGATGTTGCTCTGCGCCTTTATGCGATTAATAAATGGGCGAATGAAAACGCTTTTCATCTTGTCCTCCACCTTCACTTCAACGATTTCGGTGGGCGCACGGCGAGGAATATGAATCAGTATGGAGGATTTGCGCTCTATGTTCCCGATGGGCAGTATTCAAACGCGAGAGCAAGTTATGCGGTCGCCGAGTCGCTCTTTTCGGAGTTATCATCTCTCTTTACGAAAAGCAATTTACCAAAAGAAGATGCGGGCATCGTACCCGACCAGAGTTTGATTGCGATAGGCGCGTACAATACGCTGGATGCGGTATCCGTTCTTATTGAATACGCATACATTTACGAAGCGCCACTCCGTACACCATCGGGTCGGAAAGAAGCAATTCAGCGTTTTGCCGATGCGACTTATCGCGGAGTGGAACGATTTTTCCGGTAGTTACTTACCAAGTAATTTCAGCGCCGCTTTGATGCGCGCGTTCGTGCCGACAATTCCTCCGTCAACTTTTTTTAGCGCTTCACGCGCTTCTTCATGTGAATAGCCGAGGGCTTTGAGAGCTTCTAGCGCATCCACTTCTTCTTTAAGTGTAGTGCCTTCTTCGCTTGCGCCTAACTTCTCGCGCAACTCCAAAATTATTTTGTCAGCGGTCTTCTTGCCGATACCCGATATTTTCGTAAGGTACGCAGTTTCGCCGGAGGTGATGGAGCGGCGGAGGGTTTCTGGTGTGGCGACATTGAGGATATTCAGTGCGGTTTTCGGCCCAATGCCGGAAATCTTTATCAGTAATTCAAAAAGCCGCAAATCATTTTCGTCCAAAAAGCCGAACAGTTCTTGCGCGTCTTCGCGCACGGTGTGGTGTGTGCGAAGCTTCGTCTTTGCGCCAACAGCGAGATTATTGAGCGTATCGTCGGTTGCCCACACATTGTATCCGATGCCTCCGGCGTCAATGATCGCGCTCCGCACTCTTTTTTCCGCGACGGTTCCGGAAATGAAAGAAATCATAGGTTTAGTATATAGAAAAGTTGCGCTTTTGTGTAATTTTTGTTATGTTGCTTTAACACTATGGCTATAACGAATTCAGCAAAGAAGGCGCATCGGGTCTCACTTCGCAGGCGTGTTTTCAACTTGCGCCGCAAGCATGCAGTTAGCGAGGCGGTAAAAAATATAAAAAAGCTTGTCGCTGAAAAGAAAATTGCGGAGGCGGCGAAGCTCCTTCCGCTTGCGTACAAGGCGTACGATAAGGCGGCAAAAGAGCACACCATCCACAAAGGCGCGGCTGATAGAAAGAAATCACGGCTTGCGCGACTTGTCTGCAGTGTCTCTTAAATGTCTCGCAGAAGCGAGGCGTTTTTGTTATAGTTCGGAGAACCTCTCGTCGTTCAATGGAAAGGATACCGGCCTGCGAAGCTGGAAATACAGGTTCGATTCCTGTCGAGAGGATCCTAGAAGCCGAGATACTCCATTATTTTCTGCGGGAGCGGTTCATGGAGTTCTTCTTCTTGTAAACGCTCGGCAAGCGCGGCGCGAATAATATTCGGATGTATTTCTTCAATCGGAATTGAGACGAGCAGAGATAGTTTCTTTTTTTGTTTAAGAATTAGGCGAGGAAATCCGTCGCGTGCTTCAACCCAAAAGGAAGTAAGTATGTCGTACGGATAATGCGAATCGCCAAAAACAATTTCTGTATCAGTAATGAACACGCGAACCGCGCGTGGCGCGCGGTTCGCAAAAAAGAAGAAACTGAGCGCCGCGAGCGCGATAACGATTGCAAACAAGATATTACCTAGAAGCGCGGATGCGGCAATGAGCGCAAGCGCAATAATACCGCTCGCCAGAAACCACTCCGCGGTCTTTTCCGTATGCCTATATTCCGGAGTTGTCCATGAGATGTGGGGCATGATATGAAAAGTTTTTAACTTTTTGTCTTTGGTGAAGGCGACAACTCAAAGACATCGTGGTCTTTTTCAAATTTTACGCGGAAATACTCAAAGAAGTCCTCCTGTCCGAGGAGTATATCGACCGATGGACTGTCAATAAAAGCAACCAAAGCCGCTACCGGTTTATCAAAGTGTTTGACTTTGAGCGTTATTGACGAAAGGTAGCAAGGTATGCGCGCGCCGCTGATGCCGATAAATTCTTTTTTCCTTTCTGTATCCAACACAGCATCCAACGCTTTGGCGTACTCAAGATTTATGAGAGTCGTGTCAGCACCCGAATCTAAAAGACCAAGTGCTTTGATATTTTTATTTTTACCGATTAACTCGAGTTCAACAAGCGGCCGTTTGAGCAAACGACCTTTCGCATTCGTTCCGAACACGGAAGTATATTCAAATTTCATGCACGACAGCCAGGAGCGTACCCGACATCTGAAGGCAACACTCGCATAATGATTGATTCTTTCTCACCGACCTTTTGCTGTAATGACCGCAATGTGTCGTCTACAGCAACTACTTTTTTATAATCAGAAGAAACCGCCACCCACTTATTTTCGTGGGTTTTATTGAGGACTTTGAGGTTTGGAGCTTTTACTGTTTCCATAATAACTTTAGTATATCTAATCCATTATTCGTTTGCAATTAAAGATTTTCAGTCAGAAATTCAATGTCTTAAACTGCTCATCGTTTGCGCCAGTCAAAATAATCTTCTTATTAGGAAATGTCTCAAGTAAATCGTACATTTCTTTAAAAATTCCCTCGCCTTTAATAATAAATACTTGTACCGCATCAACAAGAATTGTTTTCATGGTTTTTTCATTTTTAATTTCAATAAAAACGGAGGGGGTGAGATTCGAACTCACGAACGGTGTAAACCGTTAGAAGTTTTCAAGACTTCCGCACTAGACCTCTATGCGACCCCTCCCTCGCTACGATACTATCAAAATGAGCCGATAATGTATAATGGCGCAATGCGCTTTATAGGCATTGATTACGGAACAAAGCGGGTGGGGGTGGCGGTGTCGGACGAGGAGGGGAAAATTGCGTTTCCGCATGTGGTCTTGGCGAATGACGAGAATCTGGTAACCGCGCTCGCGGCGCTGTGCCGCGAGCGCGGCGTGTCGGAAATTGTTGTCGGCGACTCGCGCGATTTTGCAGGCGAGCCGAATAAAATAACTGCGCACGTTAAAAAGTTTACAAAAGAAATTGTAGATGCAACGGGGCTTCCGGTACACAGCGAACCCGAGTTTTGGTCTTCGGCGCAAGCCGAGCGGTGGCAAGGCAAGACCGAAAAATTAGACGCTTCCGCCGCCGCTATTATTTTGCAAAGTTTTTTGGATAGAAATTGTTAACCAAAACATACTTCTACAAAGCCGTATTCTCGCTGTTCCTCCACGGCACTTGACAAAAAAGCATCAGTTATGCTATACTGTTAGGTAGTTCAATGTACCTTGTAAGGTTACGGAGGACTGTTAAATCAACAACTCAAAAAAGAAAGGATGGCTATGAATAAAGTAGTCGTCGGTCAATCGGTTACGGCTGGCCAAATGAAGGACTTCTGGCGTCAGGTTGACGATGGAAGTATTGGTGGAGATTATTTTCAAGATTTTCTCGCACACAAACTGGAAAGGAAAGATGGGAACACGGTATCAGAAGTGACAACACCAAAAATCGTCATCCCAAACCTCCTCTCCACCCCTCCCACCCTCGCCGACTGGCTCAAAGCCCGAGAGGAACTGCACAAGTTCCTTACAGGTGAGCAGGTGATTCTGCGCGATATCTTCGCCCTCACGGACGAAGAACTCGCCAGCACCACGCTGATGCCCGCCTTTCGTCCTGCAGGTGCCACCAACCGTAATGCGATTTATTGGAAAATCAAAATTGGGGAGAACAAACCCTATGAAGAAATAGATGTAATGAAGTACACAAACAGTCAAGGTCCAAAACAACCCGAGCTGTACATCATCAACCGCTCCGTTACACCAGATGACGACACGGTCGGCGACAAAGCCAAGAGTCCCAACCAACTCATCGCTCACAACAAGCTATGGCTCGGACTCTTCTGCTGGTGCGATGCAGATACTCTGCATCATGTCATTACCGGAGAGACCCTTGACCAAAAAACTTGGACATGGTTCCCAAACGACCGTCTCCGCTACGCCAAGGTTGCGCTCGGCTACTGGAACCCGCTCAACCGCCGGGTCTACCTCTACTGGCGCTATGCCGTCTATTGCAATCCGAACAACGGCGCTCGCTCAGCAAAAAAAGTTCCCATTAAATCTTGAACCTTTCCCCCTTAAATCTTACTCGCTTCTTCGGTGGGTAGGTCATCGCCACTGTGGATACCCATGGTGGCGATTTTGTTACACTAACAACGGCTGTGAAATTGGTCCAGCACTTACCGTAAGTGCTGGATAACAATTTGCCAAAAAAGAAATTGCTTGCTGCATTTTTATACAATGCTCGCTCTACCCCGAGATAACACAGAAAACTGTGTAAACGATTTTCGGTGATACGGATGAAGACGCGGCACAATGAGGCACCGTCTCCACAACGGCAAGGTTGCGAACGGCAACTGGAACCCGAACAACCGCCAGGTCTACCTCAACTGGAACTATGCCGACAATTGCAATCCGAACAACGGCGCTCGCTCAGAAATTTCTCGTACCAAGGAGCCGTTACGGCTCCTTGGTCGTTTCGTAAGTTATCCAACCGTTTAACATCTTTGCGATTTCAACGAGTTGCGATGACAAGCGGAGATATATTTTTTCCGTGAAAATACCAAGTTCATATTCTGTTCGAATGAGGTGAATTACTCGGTGAACTTGAATGCGCGCCCCCTTTAAGAATAGGAATCTTTTCTTTTCTTGAAGTCAAAGATGCCGCAATCGTTGTGGCGAGTAATTCTAGAGTATATTTCTCAACCGTCGCATGAATTCCTAATTTGTCTCCCTTCGGCAATTTCTTCCCAATCTCGTAAATCTCTTTATGCAACAATCGAATCTTGAGAATAACTGATGGTGTCTTGTCGGGGGGGCGTCATAGTAGTGATTTTTATGATGTAATCTCGCTCGAACATCTACTCTGTGCATGGCGGAAGTTCTCCAAGGGAAAGCGAACCGACAGTGAAGTTGCAAAGTTTGAATTATGTTTGGAAGAAAATCTTTTCTCTCTCCACGAACGATTGGCGCAAGGAGTATGGACAAACGACCCCTACCGACGCCAACCAGTTGCTGACCTCAAACCTCGCGTCATTCATATTCCGAGCGTTCGCGACCGAGTTCTTTTTCAAGCCGTATATCAAGCATTGTATCAGATATTTGATAAGACATTTATCCACGACTCGTACGCTTCCGGGAAATGCAAAGGAACGCATACAGGCGTGAACCGATTTGAGACATTTGCACAAAAAGTATCTGCAAATCATACCAAACCCGCTTTTGTCTTGAAATGCGATATCAAAAAGTTTTTTGCAAATATCTACCTGAATGAACTAGACCAATTCGTAAAACACAAACTTAAGGTGCGGTACTATATTCGTTACTGCGATGATTTCGTGATTTTAGACAATTCACACAAACAACTTCTGTCGCACATTTCTGCACTCCGCGCATTTCTCAATGAAAAACTCTTGCTAGAACTGCATCCGAGCAAGGTAACCATACGAAAATTGCATCAGGGAACCGATTTTCTTGGTTATGTCTCTCTCCCACACTATCGCGTATTGCGGACAAAGACAAAACAGAGGATGCTCGCGCGAGTGAGTGAGAAGAATGTTGCGTCATATCTCGGAATGTTATCTCATTGCTGTTCCCACAATTTAACGAAAAAAATTTTGGCGGGTTATACTAAGGCGGTACAACATCATGCAATTCATACAATCTATTATTGATTTTCTAAATCCTACTTTTCTCATTACCGCGGTCGGTATTTTCGGGGTTTTTGCGATTGTGTTTGCCGAGTCGGGACTCTTTTTCGGTTTTTTCTTGCCGGGGGATTCGCTCCTTTTTACTGCGGGGCTTCTCGCGTCGCTCGGGCACTTCAATATAGTGTGGCTATGGCTTGGCTGTATGGCGTGCGCAATTTTAGGCGATAGCGTTGGATATGCGTTTGGAAAGAAGATTGGACAGAAAATCTTCACGCGCGAGGATTCGCTCTTTTTTCACAAAAAACATATAGAGCGTACGCAGAAGTTTTATGCACGCTACGGCAAGAAGACCGTCGTGCTTGCGCGCTTCGTGCCGATTGTCCGCACTTTCGCGCCAATTCTAGCGGGGGTAGGGAAGATGGAGTATCGTACTTTTCTTGCGTACAATATTATCGGAGGTATGTTATGGGCGACTCTTCTAATTTTTCTCGGTTTTTTTCTCGGTATGTTCATTCCAGACCCCGACCGTTACTTGATGCCGCTAATATTCGTTATTATTTTCATCTCCTTCCTTCCGATTTTTCGCGAATGGTGGAAAAGTAGAAAAAAGAGAGGTGATATACTGGAAGTATGGTGAATGCGCTCATGAAGTTGTTTACTCCTCCGCGATTTCTTGCGATGCCCGCGCCGGGCATTGAAATTTCGGACGCATTTGTGCGCGCGCTTTCTTTTTCTGGGGCACCTGGAAATCTGCGCGTTGCGTGGTGGGAAGAAACAGCACTCCCTACTGGCGCGGTAGTCGGCGGAGTCATAAGCGATAAAAAAGCGGTTATTGAGATATTGAAAAAGATGCGGAGCGCACACCGCTTTAGTTTTGCGCATATCGCACTTCCAGAACAGCAGGTGTATTTATTTGAGATGTCCGCGCCAGTAGTTTCTAATGAGGAAACACACGCCGCGATTGAACTTCGTCTTGAAGAACATGTGCCGGTGCGCTCTACAGAAGCAGTGTTTGATTTTGATATGCAACGCGCCAATGCGGGTGCGCCAGGAGTAGAACGATTATTCCGCGTCGCAGTCGCTTCGCGAAGGACTTCTGAGATGTATGCGAGCGTATGCGAGGAAGCGGGTATTGCGCCGCTTTCGTTTGACAGCGAGGCGAACGCTGTCGCGCGCGCCGTGGTTGGAATACATGACCCTCGCGCGATTTTAGTCGCGCACCTCTCTGAAGATGATACTGGTTTGTATATTGTGAGTGACGGGGCGGTTCGTTTCGCGTCTACTGTGCCTCTCTCAGCAGAAAAGCTGGCATCTGACCCTGCGGCGCAAGAGGCGCTCGCGAGCGAAGCGGCGCGCGTATGCTCATTTTGGGAAGCGCATCGCGATAAAAAGAGCCGCGCGATTGAGAGTGTAGTTGCGTGCGGGCGCGGCGCGGCATTTCCGCGCATCCTTTCTGCGCTTTCGTCCACGCTTCATATTACGGCGGAGCCCGCGCTTGTGTGGGGCAATGCATTTTCTTTGGAGCGCACGGTACCTTCTTTGCCGCGCGACGAGTCGCTCCGTTTCTCTGTTCCTGCGGGTCTTGCGCTCCGCTCATTCATTTATGTTTAACTTACTTACCGAACATGCGAAAAGAGGTGCGATGCGCGAATATCGCGCGCGACTTATAACAGTTCTATGTGTTTTTGTTGGCGCAGAGTTATTGCTTGCTGCGAGCGGCGGCGTATTTTCTTTTGTCGCATTGCGCGAAGAAGGGAAGCGTCTCGCGAGCGAGTTGGAAGTGCTCCACAGCACGCGCGCTTTGACTGAAGAAACTGTGATGATTGAAGAAGTGAAAAAAACAAAAGCTCGTCTTGGTTTTCTAGTGTCGCCGCATCCAATTCAGGTAGCAGAAGCGGTGTCTGCGTTTGCGTCATTACGCACCGCCGGGATTCATCTTGTTGCAATCAATGTGATACTGAACGCAGAAATAGAGTGGACGATTTCTGTAAGCGGGGTTGCGGCAACGCGAGATGCGCTTGCCGAGTTTGAGAGTGCCGTGAAGGCGGACCGCCGATTTGCGGATTCCGATTTTCCACTCGGAAGTCTCGCAAAAGAGAAAGATATAGCTTTTAATATTTCCGCGATGTATCTCGGAGATTCTATATAACTATGACGCCCTTTCGTTCAACGAAGTTCCTTTTGTGGGTTAGCGCAGGACTTGCGCTCGCGGCAGTAACACTGTATGCCGCGCTTTGGTTTGTGTTTACACTGGAACAGTCGCGAGTGTCTGCCGCTGCTGGCGCGCTTGCGGATGCGGCACAAGCGCGCATTTCCGACACTGCGCTCCGCGCGCTTTTGTCTGAAACCGAGGAAAAGCGCGCGCAGGCGAACGAATTGTTTGTTGGGAGGGGCGATACTGTCGCATTTCTGAAAGATCTTGAAGTGGTTGGCGCGGATGCGGGAGTTAAGACGAAAGTTGTCAGTGTTGCAAAAGCCGAAAGCGTTGAAGACGCTGATACACTTGCGGAGGCGGGTCTTGAAACGCTTGCAATCGCAGTTGAGGCAAGCGGCAGCTTTTCTGGTACGCACCGCTTCCTTGTGTTATTGGAACGAATGCCGCGCACAATTTCCATTCGGCGCGCGTCGTTTGCTATGGACGATAACGGTATTTGGAACGGCGTATTTGAGATTCAAGTTCTCAAGATTAAATAGATTATTCTTGTAAAATATTATGAAGTCCTTTTTTCAAAAATGCCGCGACTGGATGCTCATCTTGGCGGGAGCGGTGCTGTTTGCGCTTGTCCTCGCATTACTCAATTGGTTTCTGTTTATAAGAAATATAAAACCGGAACCGGTTCAGAGTACGGCGCGCGCCGTGTCGTTTTCGCGAGAGAAGTTGGACGAAGTACTTGGCGCGTTTGAACAGCGGGAAGCGCAATACGACAGCGCGCGCCGAACGCTTCCTTCAATTGCCGACCCGTGGAAATAGGGGTATTGTTTTTATACCCCCTTGTAGTTCAATGGATAGAACAACGCTCTTCTAAGGCGTTGATGTAGGTTCGATTCCTACCAAGGGGATTAAAATGTATCTGTGCATATCTCGCGCTTGCGGTGAAATTGGCGTGTTATAATAAATGGCGCAAAGGTCTTTGTATTTATTATGCAGTTTTTTTAGTATTTAATTTTTATGAAAGGAATTCATGTTATTTCTTGGATTTTGCTCGTGGTCGGCGGTCTAAACTGGGGACTCCTAGCGCTTACCGGTTGGGAAGTTGGGTCGCTCTTCGGCGGTATGGATGCGGGAATTTCTAAGACAATCTATGTCTTGGTAGGCCTCGCGGCACTCTATGAGCTCTTCACGCACAAGAAGGGGTGCAAGGTATGCGCGGGCAGTTCGTCAATGTAATGGTGAAATGTGCGGCAGAAAAACAGATCATCTCCCGTCGGGAGATGATCTGTTTTTTGATGGACGGTGCAGGGCTCGAACCCGCGACCCCCTCAGTGTAAATGAGGTGCTCTACCAACTGAGCTAACCGTCCGTATCTGTAAGGATACGCAACGCGGAGCATTTTGCAAAGGTTGTACAAAGGCGTATAACCCTATAAGATACACTCTTATGTCCTCACCCCAATGCATAGGCATCATTATGGACGGCAATCGGCGCTTCGCGCGCGAGCGCGGGCTCTCGCTCCTTGAAGGGCACAATGCTGGTTCGGAGAAGTTGAAAGAGGTGATGCGCTGGGCGCGCGAGGCGGGCATCAAACATGTCATTGTGTACGCATTTTCCACAGAAAATTGGAATCGCTCAAAAAGCGAAGTTCTTTACCTCCTCCGTTTGTTCAAAAGAATTTTGACTCGCGAACTTACGGCGATTAAGCGCGATGGTTTTCGCGTGCGCTGTGTCGGGCTCCTCTCGCGCTTCTCGCGCGAATTGCAAAAAATTATGCAGAATGCGGAAGCGGAAACCGCCAATCTTCCAGGACCAACGCTCGCGCTAGCGCTCTCGTATGGCGGCAGAGCCGAGATTCTTGACGCCGCAAATCGCGCGCTCAAAAACGGAGAGAAGAATTTGGACGAAAAGACATTTCGCAAATACTTGTGGACGCAAGACCTTCCGGACCCCGACTTAATTATACGAACTTCAGGGGAGAAGCGGCTTTCTGGGTTTCTGCCGTGGCAGGGCGTGTATAGTGAGCTATTCTTTACAAAAACCTACTGGCCCGCGCTCTCGCGCAATGAATTTTTCGGCATTCTGAAAGAGTTTGGCGACCGCGAGCGTAGAATGGGTAGATAAACATACGAATATACGAACAATACGAATCTACGAATGGCTACGAATAAAATCCAAATTCTTTATGAAGATAATGATGTGTTGGTTATCAACAAACCAGCTGGCTTAATTGTGCATGCAGACGGACGCACGAACGAACCAACGCTCGTTGATTGGGTTTTGGGAAAATATCCGGAAATTAAGATGGTCGGCGATGCGGCTAGACCTGGAATTGTGCATCGTCTAGACCGCGACACTTCAGGTGCGCTAGTTATTGCGAAAAATCAAAAGGCGTACGATTTTTTGAGAGAGCAATTTCAATCGCGGAAAGTAGAAAAAATCTATCATGCGTTTGTATATGGGCGCGTGAAAAATGACGAGGGGGTTATTGACCGCCCTATTGCGCGGAGCAAGCGCGGAGGCGCGCTTTGGAGCGCGACGCGCGGGAAAAAAGGTAAAGAGCGCGATGCTGTAACGGAATACAAGGTCTTGAAGAGAGGAGATGGCTATTCGCTGATTGAATTGCGGCCGCTGACAGGTAGGACACACCAACTTCGCGTGCACCTGAAAGCGATTAATTATCCGGTGGTGTGCGATAAGTTGTATGCGCCTAAAAAAGAATGTTTGCTGGGCTTTAACCGTCTCGCGCTCCACGCGCGCTCGCTCACGCTCGCGCTAATATCTGGAAAAAAGATAAAAATAGAAGCGCCGTACCCGAATGACTTTGAGGAAGCGTTAAAAATTGCAAATCTTGAATCTTGAAGTAAGTCATGCTAGATTGATTCTGTTATGCCGATTACTATTTCATCCGTAAATATGGAGGAGCGCAGAAAGCTTGACTTGCGCGCGGGCGACACTGTGCGCGTTACGCAGAAAATTACCGAGCGCGTTATGGAAAAGGACAAAGTGAAGGAAAAGAAACGCTTGCAGGCGTTTGAGGGGCTCGTGCTCGCGCGCAAGCACGGGCGCGAGGCAGGCAGCTCGTTTACAGTGCGGCGCATTATCGGCGGTATTGGCGTGGAGCGAATTTTCCCTTTGTATGCGCCAACTATTGAAAAAATTGAAGTATTGAAGCGCGCGAAAGTGCGCCGCGCGAAGCTCTACCACATTCGCCGTAAAGCGGCGAAGGAAATCCGCAAGGCGATGCGCCACGAGCGGATGGAACAAAAAGAAATAAAAACAGAAACGACGCCCGTTGCCTCTGTTGCAGAAACGCCCCACACAGCATAGGATAATTGAAGTCGCGCGGGTGTTGTAATGGTAGCCAAGCACGCTTGAGGTGCGTGTGCCGAAAGGCGTGGAGGTTCAAATCCTCTCCCGCGCATTTAGATCTTAAAAAAATACTTATTAACATGACTTTTTGGGCAAAGATTTCTTGGGCTTCCGTATTTATTTTTGGAACTACATGGTTTGTTGAAGGAGTATGCGACAATCCACCGCCAAGTTTGTGGCTCCAAGGAATACTGGCATTTCCTTGTTGGGATATTATATGGTTTTGGGGGTACATGGCCGGAATAGCATTTTTGTATGGTGCTGTGACGGGTGAATAATGGGAAACTATAAAATTATAAAATATTGTAAAATTACCCAAGATATATTAATATATAGAATATGAAAGATAATTATCTTCAAATACAACTTGACTATTTTAAAGCACATCAAAATGAACTCGTAAAAAAATACGATGGAAAGTTTCTTGTCATCAAAGATCAAGAAGTTCATGGCGTTTATGATACAGAAATGGAGGCATACACAGATGCTAAGAAGAAATTTGAGATGGGTACTTTTTTAATTCAACTATGCCTCCCTGGTCAAGAAAGTTATACCCAGACATTTCATTCTCGGGTTGCATTTTCTTAACCGATGAAACATCACGCATTCACCACTAGATATAGCGGACGAGCACGGATGTTGTTTAATGAAGTTGGTGTGTGTTTACCAATTATTCCAACTGAAACACAAACGCCAAAAGTTGATTTCAGGAAGTATGTTGCGATATGGGATACAGGAGCAACACATTCTGCTATAACAAAAAAAGTTGCAGACGATTTGGGCTTGAAAGCAACAGGCATTGTAGAAGTCAGATATGGCGATGGAAAGTCTTCAACTAATACTTATCTCGTGAATATTTCATTGCCAAACAAAGTGATGGTTCCCCATGTGCGAGTAACAGAAGTAAAGCTTATTCCTGACGACAACATTTCAGATGATAAACAACTTCAACTTTTAATCGGAATGGACATAATCGGTCTTGGCGATTTTGCTGTTACCAATGTCAACGGAAAAACGGTTTTTTCGTTTCGCATCCCATCAGTTGAGGAAATAGATTTTATACCTAGTGCTCAAGAAAATAATGTAATGGACAGTGGAAATAGACATGCACGGCGCGTTATTCAAGCGAGAAAGAAATAGTGCTATACTACCCTCGCGTCGAGAACTATTATAAACCTCTTAATTTTTTCATTTTATGGCGGAAAAAAAGGAAAAAGAAATAGGAAAGGTGATTCATTGGTACGGCAAAATCAATGTCGCCGTGGTTAAGCTCGCGGGTGCATTAAAAGTGGGTGATGCAATAAAAGTGCGGCATGGCGAGAGCGAGTTTAAGGATGCGGTGTCGTCTATGCAACTGGACCATAAGCCGGTTGAAGCGGGGAAGAAAGGGCAGGAAATCGCCATCCAACTCTCGCAAGAAGCAAAAGACGGCTCGCTCGTGTATAAAGCGTAAGTATGTGGTACACACGCAAGGGCGACAAAGGAGATACGAAAACGCTACGCGAGAAAACGGGCGCGCGCATTTCTAAATCCTCGTGCGCCACTGAAGCACTCGGCGCGGTGGACGAACTCAATTCTTTTTTGGGGTTGCTCAAAGTGCAGTCGCTTAACCTTCCATTTGAGGTGCGCGGCGTTTCGCTTCCCGCGCTCTTTCATGCGATGCAGGAAAACCTTTTTATCGTTCAAGCAGAACTGGCGGGTGCTGACAAACGGGTCGCTCCGGAAAAGGTGAAAGAAATTGAAGACATCATACACTCAATTGAAAAGAAACTTCCGCCCGTGAAGTCGTTTTTTATAGGCGGTGGCGCTCCGCGCGGAAAGTTTTCTGCCGGCAGAGAGCTTGCCGCCCATATTGATGTCGCGCGCGCGATTGCGCGCCGCGCAGAGCGGCGCGTTATTGCAGGAGTTGAAAAGAAGGAATTAAAAATATCAGCAGGGACGCTCGCGTATCTCAACCGTCTCTCTTCTCTTTTGTACGCGCTTGTGCGGTTTTTAAACCATAATGCTGGAGTGCCCGAAGCGGCGCCGAGTTACAAGTAGTTTATTTTGTGTTATTTTGATGCTTATGGTGCCTATAGTGTAGCGGCTCTGCACGAGGGTTTGTGGAACCCTAAGTTCCGGATCGACACCGGATAGGCACCCCAAATTATTGCGCTTGTTGTTGCGTGTCGGAGTGGTACAATTGATGCGGAATTGAACATGGAGGTTTAAATGAAAAAGAAAAGACTGCATTGCAGAAGAAATGGCCGTTTCGTCAAAATTACCGAGGCGATGATTCATCGCGCTTTCCACGCACTCGCACTCGCAGAATGCAGAAAGTGGGAGCGCGAAGTTGGCACTAATACGCACATTCGCGGTTTGGTCGGGGGCAGATTTTTCTGCCCCCTTTTTGCGCTTTCTTAGCAAACGATGCAGAATAAAGAAATGAAAGCACAGACGCTCATATTGGACGGACGCACTGCGCGCGATGAAATACGCGCGCGGCTTAAAAAAGAATTCAACGCGCTTACACAGCCGCGCGCGCTCGCCATTGTGCAAGTAGGCGACGACCACGCGTCATCTGCGTACATTCGGCAAAAAATCTTGTTTGGAAAAAGTGTCGGTGTAGAGGTGATTCATGAAAAATTGCCCTCGGACTCGCGCGAGCAAGCGGTTGCGGATTGCATTTTCGCGCTGTCTGCGAATCCGTCTGTTGCAGGAATTATCGTGCAGTTGCCTTTGCCAGCGCATTTGGAGCGCGAGCGCATTTTGGATTTAGTTCCTCACGAAAAAGATGTTGACGGACTTTCTTCCGCGAGCCGCACTCGGCTCGCGGCTGTGGATGCATCAGGTTTTGTACCTGCGACAGCGCGCGGAGTCGGCGAACTTCTTTCGCGTTACGGTATCTCGGTTGTAGGAAAGAAAGTTGCCGTGTTCGGGCGCTCGCTTATTGCGGGCAGGCCGATTGCGCAACTACTATCTGCAAAGGGCGCGCGCGTTACTGTTCTACACAGCAAAACCCCTAAAGCAGAAGCGCAAAGGATTTCGCGCGCGAGCGATATTGTCATTGTCGCAATCGGAAAACCGTGTTTTATAGGAAGCGAATATTTCAGGAGCGACAAAACACAAGTTGTTGTTGATGTAGGAATCAATCGCACTGCAACAGGCGTAGCGCTTTTTGAAGAAGTTCCACGAGTAAATCTGATTGGAGATGTTGATTTTGATATTGTGAAAAATATGGTCGTGGCCATCTCGCCCGTCCCTGGTGGGGTCGGTCCCATGACCGTCGCATGCTTGTTTGAGAATCTCCGCGATGCTGTGTATAATCAAAGCAATGTTAAATAACATCAAAATACAAAAGGCGGTTTTTGCGGTTTTAATAATTTTGGCGGTATTGTTACTCGGCAAGGTGTTTGCGGAGTTTGGCTCGCTCCGCTATATCGGCACGAATCCACAGGCGCAAAGCATCATTTCCGTTTCGGGGAAGGGTGAGGTTGTCGCCGTGCCAGACATAGCAACTTTTTCATTTTCCGTAGAAAAGGAGTCGCTTTTGGTCGCGGACGCGCAAGCGGATGTCGCGAAGCGCACTAACGACATTATCGCGTTTCTGAAGAAAAATAAAGTTGAGGAAAAAGACATCAAAACCGCCGGCTACAACATTTACCCGCGTTACGAATACCAGACGATAGGTGATAGCGTGTCGGTGCTTTACCAAGGCGGCGGCAAGCGGTACCTCGCGGCGTATGTGGTGAGCCAAAGCATTTCAGTAAAGGTGCGTACGGTTGGTGATGCGGGAAAATTGCTGTCGGGCATCGGCGAACTGGGAGCGGAAAATGTGTCGGGTCTTTCATTTGATTTTGACAAGCGCGACGAGATGATTAAAGAGGCGCGCGGCAAAGCAATTGCGGAGGCGCGCGCAGAAGCGGAAAATCTCGCTAAGGCGCTCGGCGTGCGGCTCGTGCGCATCGTGTCGTACAACGACAATGGCAGATACCCGATTTACTACGCGAAAGCAGAAGCCGCATCGTACAGCATTGGAGGCGGTGGGCGCGTTACGCCCGAGATTCCCGTTGGAGAAGATAAAATAATTTCTCAAGTAAATATCACATACGAAATCAAGTAGAGTTTGACAGCCGTTTTGTTTGGCGTATGATATAAAAAACGGCCGAAAGGCCTTTTTTATTAGGAAACGCGTTTATGTCTAGAATTACCGAATATCTCAAGGAAACGCGCGGGGAACTGCGCCATGTGAACTGGCCGACGCGCAAGCAAGCGTCAGTGTTTACCGCGCTCGTAGTTGCCGTGTCGCTTATTACCGCGGCGTATCTCGGTGTGTTTGATTATCTTTTTTCCCTAATTCTTCGGCAAATTTTTTAATCCATTTTCGTAGCCATTCGTAGATTCGTATTGTTCGTATATTCGTATATGTCTAAACAGCAAACAGCAGAGCGGAATTGGTACGCGATTCATACCTACGCAGGGTATGAAAACGCCGTTGCGCGCAACTTAAAACAGCGCATTGAGTCCCTCGGTATGGAAGGTAAGATTTTTAATGTAGTTGTGCCGGTAGAAAAGAAGATAAAAATAAAAGGCGGCAAGCGCGCGGAGGAGGAAGAAAAGATTTACCCTGGGTATGTGCTGGTGGATATGATTGTAACCGACGACTCGTGGTATGTGGTGCGCAACACGCCGCGCGTGACGGGCTTCGTCGGTTCGGGCGTTTTTCCAGTTCCGCTTGATAAAAAAGAGGTGGAAGGTCTGTTTACGCGGATGAGCGCGGAACAGGTGGAACACAACATTGACTTATCTGCGGATGATGCGGTAATCATTACCGACGGACCGTTTAAGGAGCTTGAAGGGAAGGTTGCCGAAGTGGATAAGAGCCGCGGCAAGGTGAAGGTACTCGTGTCTATGTTTGGAAGAGAGACCCCGGTAGAATTGGACTTTTTACAAGTGAAGAAAATATAATTTTATGGCAAAGAAATTACTGCGAAAGTTGAAGTTGATTGTTCCAGGTGCGGCGGCAACGCCCGCGCCGCCTTTGGGTCCCGCTTTGGGGCAGGCGAAGGTAAACATCGGTGAGTTCGTGACTCGCTTCAATGCGGCGACGCAAAAGATGAAGGGCGAGACGCTTCCTGTGGAAGTGCATATTTTTGACGACAAGTCGTTTGACCTAAAAATAAAAGCGCCGACTGTTTCCAGTATGCTTCTCAAGGCAATCGGCAAAGAGAAAGGTGCGGGCAAGCCGCCGGTAGAAAAAGCGGGAACAATTACTAAGGCGAAATTGCGCGAAATTGCAGAAAAGAAAATGCAGGACTTGAATACAACCACAATTGAAGCCGCCGAAAAAATAGTCGCCGGTAGCGCGCTGTCTATGGGGATAGAAATTAAATAGCGCGTTCCAAATCAACCCACACATATCTTAATCCAGTTTTCGTGTCAGTTCTTTCTTCGCGGAATACTTCGTGCGTGAAGTCCTTGTTCCAGTCGTGGAAGAAAACATCACCCTCCGCATCGCTTTCAACGAGCGTGAGGTAGAGTTTGTCGGTGAGCGGGAGCGCTTGTTTATAAATCTCTCCGCCACCGATGATGAAGATTTCCTTTTTGTTTTCCTCCTGCCCTTTTCCAAAGGGGAGGTGTCTCCCATAGGGAGACGGAGGGGTGTCTTCTGTTTTCTGCGCAATTTGTATCGCTTCTTCAAGCGACCCCGCAACCACCACTCCTTCCTTCTTAAAATACGGATTGCGCGTTATAACGATATTTGTGCGGTTTGGAAGTGCTTTGCCGATAGAGTCAAATGTCTTTCTGCCCATAATAACCGTATGTCCAGTCGTGAGCACCTTAAACCGCTTAAGGTCGTCCGAAATGCGCCAAAGGAGCGCGCCCGCCTTTCCAATCGCGCGATTGTTCCTCCCCACCGCGGCAATGATGCTGATGCACGCTTCCATTTTATTTTACCGCATGCTCTGCTTTAAGTTTTCTTATATCACCCTTAAAGATAAGCCGTGACTCCAGTGCTCTTTCTTTTTTAATGCCTTCTATAATGTCGCGCTTGTGGTATTTGCTCTTTCGAGGGGCGACTGGTTCGGTGAGTTCTTCAAAAACAATTTGGCATAGCCGTTCTCCCGGGTAAAGGCGGACAATTTGCGAACTGGTGTTGTTGCGGATGGGGAGCGTCAATTGTCCTTCATATCCAGAATCAATAATCCCAGTGAGGTCAAGCGAGAGCCCTTTGCGGTTGGTAGACGAACGAGGATACAAAATCGCCATAATATCGTTCGGCACTTTTATTGATTCAAGGGTTGAGACAAGCACATATTCGTTTGGCAATAGGTCAAAATACTGGCCTTGTTCAAGTTCTATAATCTCAAAATAGTCGGCGTTCACTTTGTCAAAATTGAGTATGTCTAGCGATTCGCGACCGCGCGCCGTGATGTGCCAGATTTTGGGAATTAGAAAGGTGAAGCCGAGCCGCAAGTCCACTGCGTGGTCTTGCAGTTGGAACGAATCCAGATTCGGCGAGAAGCCGATTTCTTTTTTTGCAACCCGCTCAAGAATTCCTTTTTTGGTCAGTATAGCCATAAGTATTGTATGTTATAGCACAATTTTGATTCCCTTAATGTGTTCAAGCGGTTCATATTGACTTTGCAGATTTCCAACAATTTCTTTTACAAGCTTTTTATCTTTCTTTTCAGCGCGCTCAAATGTTTTTGGCGGAAGATTCAAAATGACTTTTTTATGCTCGTTACTCCTTCGTAAGATTTCTTCAGCTGCAAAGTAATGCGTGTCATAAATATGTGCGTTAGAGATTGAATGGCTGTATATTCCGGGTTTTACGCAGAGTCGCTCGGCAAGAATACATTGCAGAAGCGCAAAACCCGCGACATCGGAAGGAGTACCAAGTATTACATCATTTGAACGAATGATATTATGCAGATTAAGCCGCCCCCCGATTATATTAACCGTAAAGGTATATGGGCACGGCACATTTTTTTTCACCGCTCCGCCAAGTCCGTCGCCACTTGGGTCCCATGCAATAACAACTCCATGCCGCGAACTCGGGTCCTTTTCCAAAAGTTTTACCAAAAGCCCGAGTTGGTCGCGGCCAAAATGTTTTCGCCATCGGTAGCCGTAGGCGACTGTAACTACATCGCCGGGATTGGTGAAGTCATCCCAGATTTTGGTGAACTCGCGTAGAAAATCTTCGGGTTTGCGCCCGCCGGAGATAAACCATAGTTGTTCCGCGACAAACATCTGAATTGGAATCTTTCTGAGCGTCAGAAGCGGGAAGCCGTCTTTTTCAATATCCACGGAGAAATGCATGCCAGGAATTGCTCGCGTTTCGTGCCCAGTGCGCTTGTTCACATCGGCAATACCCTCGGTCATAATACGCCGAACCAACCCCTGATAAATCTCATCAAATTTTGTCATAGCAGTTTTATACTATATGCTGTTTCGTATGGTCATTCAATACCCATACTTACCTAGTGGAAGGGAAATAAAATATGTCTCAGAAGATAATGTGTTTATGCGCGCGGCGCGCGAATATATACACACACACAAAAAAGATATCGTTCACCCAACAGGAAGTGTGATTGTAAAAGACGAGCTTATTATTGGACGAGGCGCGAACGGAAGCGATTATCACGAACGACACGGCTGTGAGCGGAAACGAAAGAATATCCCGACGGGCGAACGGTATGATTTATGCGAGGGATGTCATCCGAAAAATCACAGTGAACCAAAGGCGATTGCGGACGCTATTTCTCATGGCGAAGATACGCACGGTGCGGATTTATATTTATACGGCCATTGGTGGTGCTGTAAGCCGTGTTGGGACGCAATGATTGACGCAGGTATTCGCGATGTGTATCTTATGGAAGGAAGCGAACGGATATTCAACAGTAAAAGGTGATTATGAAAAATAAAAAAGGAAAGTTCTTTGTACTTGAAGGCGGCGAGGGTTCGGGGAAAAGTAGCCAGCTTAAGAAATTAAGCGAGTATTTTGGCGAGCGTGTTTTGATAACACGCGAACCCGGCGGCTCTCCTTATGCCGAAGAAATTCGTTCACTTATCCTCAATTCAGAAAACGCGAAACAAGCTGACGCGAAAACCCATTTTGCTCTGTTCTGGGCAGCACGGGCAGACCATTTGAAAAACACCATTCTTCCGGCTTTAGCGCGAAGACAAAATGTTCTTGTGGACCGATTTGATTCGTCTACTTATGCGTATCAAGTTTTTGCGCAAGAAGCATCTGAACTAAAAGATTTTTTCTGGAAGATGCGGCAGTTTTATCTAGGTAAAAATATCCCAAGTAGATATTTTTTTCTTGATGTAGAACCAAGTATCGGCTTGGCGCGCAAACAAAAACAAAAAAGAGAAGTATTAAATCATTTTGACGAACGCGATGTGCAATTTCATACACGAATGCGCAAAGGATTTCTTGATTTTTTTAAACAAGTCCCATACTCCACGATTGACGCCAATCAACCATTTGATACCGTAACCATGACGCTTGTAACCGAACTGAAAAAATATATTATATAAACAATGAAAGACCTACAAATCAAAAAATTGATGGATGCCGAGAAAAAGCGGCAGAAAAGCGTGATTAACCTAATTGCCTCGGAAAATTATGTTTCCAAAGATGTGCTTGAGGCACTTGGAAGCGAGCTCACCAATAAATACGGCGAAGGGTATCCTGGTAAACGCTACTATCGCGGGTGCGCGGTTGTTGACGAGGTAGAGCGCGCAGCGCGGAAGCGCGCGCTTGATTTGTTTGGGCTTACCGAAAAAGAATGGGGAGTTAATGTGCAACCATTATCGGGTTCGCCCGCCAACTTCGCAGTGTATGCTGCACTTGTTCCAATTGGTGGAAAGGTGATGGGTATGTCGCTTGACCACGGCGGACACCTCACTCACGGCCAGCCCGTTTCTATGACTGGAAAGGTGTGGAAGCAAGTGCCGTACGGATTGGATAAGGAAACCGAAAGATTGGATTACGAACACATTAAAAAGATTGCGACAGAAAACAAGCCCGCTCTTATCGTTGCGGGTTTTACTGCATACGCGCACATCATTGATTTTAAGAAGTTTCGCGAAATCGCGGATTTATGCAACGCGATTTTAATGGTAGATATGTCGCATTTTGCTGGGCTAGTTGCAGGTGGAGAGTATCCATCGCCGTTTGCATATGCGGACATTGTAACGACGACAACTCACAAAACTCTACGAGGACCGCGCTCGGCGCTCATTTTCTCAAAAGAAGACGAACGAAAGTTGCCTAGAAAAATTGATAAAGCAATTCTACCAGGATTGCAGGGCGGTCCGCACTTCAACCAAATTGCGGCGGTGGCGGTGGCGCTCAAAGAGGCGAGTACGCCTTCGTTTAAGAAATACGCGGCGCAAGTGGTAAAGAACGCGCGCGCGCTCGCGGATGAATTGCAAAAGCTCGGACACAGGATTGTAGAAGGCGGAACGGAAACGCACCTCTTGCGCATTGACACTTGGCTCGGCGGCCGCGGAATCGGGGGGCGGGAAGCCGCCGACAAACTTGAGGCGGCGGGGATTATCGTGAGTGAAAGCACTCTTCCATTTGATACGCGCGGTCCGGTAGACCCATCGGGCATACGGCTCGGCAGTGCGGCAGAGACCACGCGTGGCAAAAAAGAGAAGGACTTTATAGCAATCGCGCGGAAAGTTGATAGAATACTCCGTAATGGTAACAGAGAGCATTAAACAGGCGGTTGCGGAAGCACTCACAAAACTTGGGATTAAAAATCCCGATGTGTCGTTGGAACACCCAGAGGAATTGTCGCACGGCGATTATTCCACGAATGTTGCGCTTCGGTATGCGAAAGAACTTAAAAAAAGCCCGCAGACAATCGCAGAAGATATAATACGATATATCGTACTACAGAAGATTCCAGCACTTGCGCGCGCGGAAGCGGCGGCAGGTTTTGTGAACTTTTTTCTCGCCGGAGAATTCTTTGCGGAACGAATACAAGAGATTTTGGAAAAGAAAGATGGTTTTGGAAAGCAGGATGTTGGAAAGGGAAGGAAAGTGGTTGTAGAATTTTCGTCTCCGAACATTGCAAAGCCGTTTACGATTGGGCATTTGCGCTCAACAATTATCGGAGACGCAGTTGCGAAAACGCTCTCTTTTCTAGGATATTCTGTTATCCGCGACAATCACCTCGGTGATTGGGGTACGCAATTCGGAAAAATGATTGTTGCGATTAAGAAGTGGGGAGATATTCAGAAAATTGCAGAAAACGCGGCTCCTGTTAGAGCGTTGGTGGATTTGTATGTCTGTTTTCACGCTGAAGCAAAAACGAACATCGCGCTTGAAGATGAGGCGCGTGAGTGGTTTGTGAAATTGGAGAAAGGAGATGAAGAAGCGCGCGGTTTGTGGAAGCAGTGCGTAGCGTGGTCAATGAAGGAGTTTGAGTCGCTGTACAAACGGCTTGGCGTTTCTTTTGATACGATGCATGGAGAGAGTTTTTTTGAAGATAAAATGCGCGCTGTGGTGGAGGATCTTGAACGGAAAAATCTCTTAAAAGAAAGCGAAGGCGCGCGGCTTGTATTTTTTCCTAGCGATTCCTTGCCGCCGCTTATGATAATAAAAAAAGACGGCGGGACATTGTACGCGACTCGCGACCTGGCGACTGATGCATGGAGGAAAAGAGAGTATGGCGACGGGGTAATTATCGTCAATGAGACGGGCGGAGAGCAATCGCTGTATTTCAAGCAGGTTTTTATGCTGGAAGAAATGCTCGGCTGGTTTGCGCGCGGCGAGCGGGTGCACATCGGGCACGGGCTCACGCGTGGGAAAGAAGGGAAGATGAGCACGCGGGAGGGCAACACGATTTGGCTTGAAGATGTGCTTGACGAGGCAGTGAAGCGCGCGGAAGCAATAAATAAAGAGACGGCAGAAATAGTTGGAATCGGCGCGCTTAAGTTTAACGACTTGAAGCGGGAGGCGAAACAAGACACCATTTTTGATTGGAATGATGTGCTGAATATGAAAGGCGACTCTGGACCGTACTTGCAGTATTCTTATGCGCGGGCAATGTCGGTAATCAGAAAATCCCCTCCTCAGTTGAGGAGGGGTGCCGAGTTCGCGAGGCGGGGTGGTGGTGTTACTACATTAGAACGCCTCCTTTACCGATTTCCTGAAGTCGTACTGCGCGCGGGCAAGGACTACGCGCCGCATTTTATTGCGACTTATCTTATTGAATTAGCGGGCGCGTTTAACAATTGGTATGCGAAGGAGCGCATTCTTAATGCTGGGGAGGAAACGGAATACCGCCTCGCGCTCACCGCCGCATTCGCGCAGGTTATGAAAAATGGACTTTGGCTACTTGGCATCGCCGCGCCGGAGAAGATGTAAAATATATATGAACACAGACAATCAACAACAAAAAAAGACGATTGCCGAGAAAGAGAAAGAAATCTTGAAGTTTTGGAAAGAAAACAGGGTTTTTGAAAAAACATTGGAGAAAAAAGCTCCAAAAGGCGATTTCGTTTTTTACGACGGGCCGCCGTTTGCGACGGGGCTCCCGCACCACGGCTCGCTCCTCTCGTCTGTCATTAAAGATGTAGTACCGCGCTACAAGACAATGCGCGGGTTCCGCGTCGAGAGGCGGTGGGGGTGGGACTGCCACGGGCTTCCGATTGAGAGCTTGGTAGAAAAACGGCTTGGACTTAAAACGAAAAAAGACATTGAAAAAATCGGCGTTGCGGCGTTCAACGAAGCGGCGCGCGAGAGCGTGCTTGAATTTGAGAAAGAGTGGGAGAAATATATTGAACGGGTTGGGCGGTTTGTTGATTTCAAGAACTCCTACAAGACGATGGACAACTCTTATATGGAGAGCGTGTGGGGCGCGCTGAAAAAGCTTCACGAAAAGAAATTGCTATACGAAGGAAAGAAAGTGCTTATGTATTGCCCGCACTGTGAGACCCCGCTCGCAAAAGCGGAAATCGCGATGGATAATACCTATAAGAAAATTACTGAGGAGGCAGTTACTGTGAAGTTTAAGGTCAAAAATGAACCAAATACACATCTTTTGGCGTGGACGACGACGCCGTGGACATTGCCGGGGAATGTCGCTCTTGCTGTCGGTAAAAAGATTGTCTATGTAAAAGCAAAAGTTGGTAGCGAGATTTTTATTATTGCAAAAGACCGTTTGGAAATATTGGATGGAAAACAATATGAAATTATTGAAGAGGTTGTCGGTAAAGATTTGGTGGGCTTGGAATACGAACCAGTTTACGGAGTACCTAAAATACTTAAACAATTTAAAATAAATGCAATTGAGCCGCATCGTATTCTTGAGGCAGGGTTTGTAAATACCAATGAGGGTACAGGAATTGTACACATTGCGCCAGCATACGGAGAAGAAGATTATCAGTTAGCGGGTCGCAATGATTTACCAATAGTGCAACTACTTGATGCTGGCGCGAAGTACAACGATAGCGCGCCTGAATTTTTGCGCTGTAAGTATGTAAAGAGCGCGGAAAAAGAAATAAAAGAGGATTTGGAAAAGCGCGCGTTTTTGTTTGCGCGCGCGATGAATACGCACGAGTACCCGCACTGTTACCGATGCGGCACCCCACTGATTTACAATGCGGTCCCGTCATGGTTTATCGCTATACAAGATGCGAAAAAGAAGATGCTTTCGGAGAACGAAAAGATACAATGGGTGCCTGAGCACCTGAAGCATGGGCGCTTCAAGAACATCGTTGAAGGCGCGCCCGATTGGAACATTTCGCGAAGCCGCTTTTGGGCAACGCCATTGCCGATTTGGAAAGAAAAAGGTGGCGAGCGCGTAATGGTTGTTGGCTCGCTTGAAGAACTAAAAAAGCGCGTGAAAAAGTCGGGCAATCAATATTTTGTAATGCGGCATGGCGAGGCGGTAGATAATGCTGAACATAAAGAAGACATTTATGGCGACCCGCAGAATCATCTAACTGATAAAGGAAAGAAAGGTGCTGTGCATACAGCCGCTAATCTTAAAAAGGAGCGTATTGACCTCATTATCACCTCGCCATTTGTGCGCACGCGCGAAACCGCTCTGCTTATCCAAAAAGAGCTCGGATTGTCGGACGATACGGTGGTAGTTGATGAACGCTTACACGAGCGCAACGAGCCGACCTTAGTAGAAGTGCGTCGGCGCGTGGGCGAATTCTTGTTTGAAATAGAGCGCCGCGAGCAAAACAAAAACATACTTATTGTCGGACACGGCAGTCCGCTTTGGGTTTTGTCCCAAGTTGCGGAAGGCAAACCGTCGGACGATTTTCAAGACAGAGTGATGTTGGAACTTGCCAAAGCGCGCGCGCTTCCGTTTATTCCGTTTCCACATAACAAGGACTATGAGATTGATTTACACCGTCCGTGGATTGATGCACTGACGCTTGTTGATGAAGGTGGGAGAGAATACGAGCGCATTCCGGAAGTGGTTGATTGTTGGGTGGAATCGGCAGCGATGCCGTTTGCGTCCGGCACTGCGAAATACCCTGCGGACTTTATTGCAGAGTATATTGCGCAAACGCGCACTTGGTTTTACTACCTCCACGCGCTCGGCATTTTGCTTGTGGGCAAGCGAGCGTTTAACGCAGTCGTGTCTACAGGAACGCTTCTCGCAGAAGATGGCGCAAAGATTTCTAAATCAAAAGGCAACTACACCGACCCGTTTCTTCTTATGGACAAGTATGGCGCAGATGCGTACCGCTTTTACCTTATGGGAAGCGTGGTGATGCAAGGCGAGGACCTTTCTTTTCGCGATAGCGATGTGCGCGAAGCGCACAATCGCGTTGTCGGAATACTCCGCAACTGCCTCGCTTTTTTTGAGTTGTATAAAAATAAATATGACGGAAATACGAAGGCGGAAGAAAGCGCGCACATTTTGGATAAATGGATTCGCGCGCACCTTAGGCGGAGTACGGCAGTAATTACGGATGCGATGGAGGCGTACGACACGCCTTCCGCATGCCGCGAGATTCGTGCGTTCACAGAAGATTATTCTACATGGTACATTCGCCGCTCGCGCGAACGGGTGAAGTCCGCCTCTTCTGCGGACGAGGCAGGTAGCGCTGACGCGCAACACTGCCTCGCAACCCAACGCGAAGTTCTTCTCGCGCTCTCAAAACTCATTGCGCCGATAATGCCGTTCTTGGCGGAGGAGATATATAAATCGGTTGACGGAGAAAAAGAGAGCGTGCATCTAGACGGATGGCCGGAAGTCGGAAGTCGAAAGTCGGAAGAAAAATTGTTTGAAGAAATGGAAAAAGTGAGGAAGATTGTGTCGCTCGCGCTGGAAGCGCGTGCGAAGGCGAATATCAAAATACGGCAACCACTCGCTTTGCTCAAAATCCGAAATCCGAAATCCGAAATCCGAAATAAACCAGAATTACTTAATTTAATAAACGAAGAAATAAATGTTAAGAAAATAATTTTTGATGAAGAAGTTGCAGGAGAAGTGGAATTAGATACAGCGATAACGCCAGAACTAAAAGAAGAAGGCGAGTTTCGCGGGCTTTTGCGCGCGGTACAGAATTTGCGCAAGAAAAAAGGTCTCACCATTTCCGATGTTGCAACGCTTCTTGTGGACACGAGCGCGGATGGCAAAAGGTTTGTTGAAAAGTTTTCAAGTGAACTCAAAAAATCCGCATTACTCAAAGATATTGAGTTTGTTTCGGTTGCGTATGGGGAAGCGGTTGCTGTTGGCGAACATACAGCCAAACTTGACATTCGGAAGTGATTCGTGATTTTTTGTATTCTTTCCTCTCGCCCTTATCATAAGGGGGAGTACCCGAGCGAAGCGAGGGGGAGGGGGTGTCAGAAAAAAAACACCCCTCCCTTTCCCTCCCCTTAGGTAAAGGGCAGGGTATAAAGAAAATATGTATCACCTCTATCACACCCCCGCGTTGGTTCTCGGAAGCTCGCCGACTGGCGAAGGAAGCCGCACTGTGGAACTTTTTACGCGGGAACTCGGATTAGTTTCAGCGCGCGCGCAAGGCGTGCGCCTTGCGCGTTCTAAACTCCGCTATCACTTGACCGATTTTTCCTACACCGATGCGTGGCTTGTGCGCGGGCGCGAAGTGTGGCGGCTTGCAAACGCCGTGTCGCGCGCGAATTTCTTCTCGGAACTTGTGGGGGATTCCGCCGCGCGCGCGGTTCTCGCGCGCGCGGCGCTGCTTCTGCGGCGACTCCTTCCGCCCGAAGAAAAGCATGAAAAGCTTTTTGACGCCGTTGTGTCGTGCGCTGCGTTTTTTCAGAGCCGCACCTGTTCGGCGGGTGAATTTCGCGATATTGAGATTTTGCTCGCGCTTCGCATTTTGTTCCACTTGGGTTACTTAGGTGAGCCGAAAGAATTTTTGGAAGTCGCGGCTGGCGAGAGTTTCGGTGCGTTTGAGATTTCGTCAATTGCGCCGCTTCGGCGTCAGTTGGTTTCAATAATAAATTCGTCTCTGCGAATAACTGGTTTGTGATATACTTTTCGTATGGACGGATTGGAAAAAATACGCAAAGGTCTTTACGCGCGCGAGCAGGAGCCGAACGAAAATGAAAATACTCAGCACTCGCCTCTATTTCATTCCGAAAAAATAGAATCAAAATCCTCGTGGGAACGCGAGCCGCTTTCTCCCGAGACGCCGACAGTTGAGCTGCGCAACGCTATGTCTCTAGCAAAAAAACTTTTTATCGGGTCCGCTATTTTTTTTGCGTGCGCAGTCGCGTTCGCCGGGTTCGTGATGTTTCGCGGCGGCAATGTGGTGAGTTCGGAAAAGGTGTTCGTGCAATTTGCTGGTCCGCTTTCAGTTGCCGGTGGCGAGCCGTTTAATTTTGAGGTGTCGGTACGGAACGACAACAGTTCGCAGATTGAGGCAGCCGATTTGTTGTTGGAATTTCCTGAAGGTACGCGCCGCGCTAACAACCCGCTCGCAGAGATGCGCCGCTTCCGCGAAGCACTCGGCGAGATTGCGCCGGGCGAGAGCTTGTCTAAAAAACATGAAGCAATTCTATTTGGCGAAGAAGGCGAACATCTGGTTATTTCTGCAACTCTTGAATATCGCGTGCGCGGTTCCAACGCGCTTCTCAAAAAGACATCGCGGTACGAAGTGGCGCTCGGCACCGCGCCGCTTTCCATTTCAATTACCGGTATGCGCGAGACAGCGAACAAAAGCGAGTTTTCGCTGGAGCTTGAAGTGAAATCAAACAGTACGACCGCGCTTCGCGACATTATTGTTGAAGCGGACTATCCGTTCGGGTTCGCATTTAAAAACTCGTCACCACGCCCAACATCGGGCGAGCGCGCGTGGGCACTAGGTGATCTGTCCGCGGGAGGAACGCGCCGCATTACGCTCTCCGGAATCGTGTCTGGTGCGGAGGGCGACGAACGGGTTTTTAGATTTCGCGCAGGTCCAGCACAAAGCGGTAGCGGTTCCAATATTGGTACAGCGCTAGTATCAGCATCTCATGCAGTTCTTCTTCGCAGGCCGTTTTTAGCCATCTCGCTTATTGTTAATGGGGAAGAAGGAACTGAATTTATTACCGAAAAAGGAAAAACGGTGCGCGTAGGTGTCGCGTGGGAAAACAATTTACCAACGCGCGCGACTGACGCGCAAATTACCGTGCGACTAGACGGCGCACTTTACGACCCGGCTTCGGTTGTTCCAGATGGCGGCAGCTATTACCGCGCGCAGGACGGAACGATTGTGTGGGACAGGAGCGCAGACGGCTCGCTCGCCACAATGGAGCCGGGCGCTCGCGGGCAGAAGCAATTCTCCGTAAATGTGCGCGGTCCTGGTACTGGCGTGTATGCGCTAAAAAATCCGTCGTTTGGAATAAGCGCGTCAATTTCCGCGCGTGGCCCCGCGGGCGCAAGCGAGGCGGGTGGCGCGATTGAAACGAAAACGCGCGCGGAAGTAAAACTTCTCGCAGACCTTTCGCTCTCTGCGCGGCTCGCGCGTTGGAGCGGGACGTTCACCAACCGCGGACCGATTCCACCGAAAGTCGGCGAAGAAACAACATACACAGTTGTGTGGTCGCTTTCTAATGCCTTTAACGAGCTTTCGGATGCGCGTGTTTCCGCAACGCTTCCGTCTTATGTAAGGTTTGTCGGCGCGGTGTCGCCGGCGGGTGAGCGCGTCAGCTACGATGCAATAAGCGGCGTAGTTATGTGGGAAGCGGGGGAAGTTAAAGCGGGAGTCGGTATCGGCGGTATCCCACGCGAAGTTGCGTTCCAAGTCGCGCTCGTTCCGGCGAGCAGTCAAGCCGGCTCCATACCGACTCTTGTCGGCGAGGCGTCAGCAGAAGGCAACGACCGCTTTACAGGCCGCTCGGTCTCCAGCGCAACCCGCCCCGCACTCTCCACCGCCTTTTCCGATGCATCATTCGTAAGTGGGCAGGATGTGGTAGGAAAATGATTTTATGGTAAAGTGTTGTTATGAAAAATGAAGACAATCTATTAGATAAAATCGTATCGCTCTGCAAACGACGCGGGTTTATTTATCCTGGTTCGTCTATTTACGGTGGATTTGCCGGGACTTACGACCTTGGACCTTACGGTGTAATGCTTCGTCGCAATCTTGTTGATGAGTGGAAACGAGCGATAGAAGAAGAGGATTCTATCGCTTTTATTGAATCCAGTATATTTACTTCGCGTAAGGTATGGGAGGCAAGCGGGCATGTGAGCGGCTTTTCTGATCCGCTTGTGGTGTGCAATTCCTGTCATACGAAACAACGGGCTGACCATTTACTTGAATCTATAGGTGCCTTTGCTGACGAGAAGATGACAGAAAAAAAGATTAATGAAGTCTTTGATGCGCACCGAAAAGAACTCACTTGTACAATATGTGGTAAAAAGGATTTTGGAAAAGTCAGGGCCAAAAATCTCCTAGCAACATCTACACTCGGTGTTTTTGAAGAAGATGACCAAGAAGTGTATCTGCGCGCGGAGACGGCACAAGGGATTTATATAAATTTTAAGAATGTTTTTGATGTTGGTTCTTATGAGATACCATTTGGTATCGCGCAAATCGGTAAGGTTTTCCGCAATGAAATTAGTCCGCGGCAGTTTCTTTTTCGGATGCGTGAATTTGAGCAGATGGAAATGCAATATTTCGTCAGACCGAAAGACGCTCCTGCGGCGTATGCGCGCTGGAAACAAAAACGCTTTGAGTATTATCCAACGCTTGGCATTAAAAAAGAAAAGTTGCGTCTTAAACAGCATGACAATCTGGTATTTTATGCTAAGGATGCATGGGATATTCAGTACGAATTTCCTTTCGGGTGGAATGAACTTGAAGGACTCCATTACCGAGGCGATTATGACCTTTCTCAACATCAGAAATTTTCTGGCGCAGATGCCGGTGTATATGACGAAGAAACAAAAGAGCGTTACATTCCACATGTTGTGGAGACATCAGTTGGCGTAGAAAGGACTATGCTTATGGTTCTATGTGATGCGTATAGTGAGGATGAAATGAATGGAGAAAAAAGAGTAGTACTTCGCTTCCATCCCCGAATAGCCCCAATTAAGACCGCTGTTTTCCCTTTATTGAGGAACAAACCACAATTAGTAGAAAAAGCGCAGGAAGTTTACCGGATGTTAAGACAAAATCCAGCTTTTGGCGGAGCAGTGAGATTTGACGACAACGGCAATATCGGCAAACGCTATCGGAGACAAGACGAAATCGGCACCCCGTTTTGCGTTACGGTGGATTTTGATTCTCTGGAAAAAGACGATGTTACTGTACGTGACCGCGATACGGGGAAGCAGGAACGTATAGATGTAAAAAGCCTTACCCTGCATATCAAGGAAGAATTGACAAAGTAGCCACTATGGCTATAATGGCTACTATATGATTACGACAACCTTCTCAGCGAAAGAGGCAAAGAATAATTTTGGGCGGCTTTTGGACGAAGCCCGCCGGTTTCCTGTGTTTGTTAAAAAGAACGGTCGTCAGGTTGCGGTGGTAATGTCTTCTGAAGAATATGAGTTTTTGGAGGCACTTTCGGACGCTTATTGGGGAAAGCGCGCACAGCAAGCCGCTAAAGGAGGGTTTATTGGGGTTAATGCGTCTATGAAATATCTGATGTCTATTCTTAAGAGAAATGCCAATAAAACTATCAAAACACGCGATTAAATTTCTAAAACACCTGCCTCCCAAGCAGGAATATCAGTTAGTGAGGAGAATTACAGAACTGGCTCAAAATCCGATTGCACCCGATGTGAGAAAGATGTCCGGTTTCGATTGCCTGCGTGTTGATAGTGGAGAATACCGAATTGTCTATTCTATGCGGGACGACAGCATTTTTGTGTGGTTGGTCGGCAAGCGAAACGACGATGAGGTGTACAGAAAACTAAAACGCATGTTAAAGTAGTGTTCACGATGAAATTTTCTAAAACAATTCTTCCGAACAGGTTGCGGCTCATTATCGTGCCAATGAAGGATAGCCAAACGGTTACCGTTATGGCGCTGGTGGAAGCGGGGAGCAAGTACGAAACTAAAAACATAAACGGCATCTCGCACTTTTTGGAACATATGTGCTTCAAGGGGACGGCAAAGCGGCCGCGCGCCATAGACATCTCACGCGAACTGGACGCCATAGGCGCGCAGTATAACGCTTTCACTTCGCAGGAGTTTACAGGATATTTTGCGAAATCCGCTAAACAACATTTCGGGAAGATTCTTTCCGTAGTGTCGGATATATATCTCAACCCCACATTTCCCGAGGCAGAAATTGAAAAAGAAAAAGGCGTGATTGTTGAAGAAATAAATATGTACAGAGACCTGCCGCAAAGGCATGTGCAGGATTTGTTTTTGGAACTCTTGTATGGAGCTCAGCCCGCTGGGTGGAACATTGCAGGAACGCCCGATACGGTGCGCTCAATGACGCGCACTGACTTCGTAACATACCGCGCTCAGCATTATGTATCAAGCGCAACCTCTATGATTATTGCGGGCGCGGTTTCCGAACCGGAAGCGGAAGAAGCTGTTCTGCACGCGTTTGAAGGAATGTCCGCAGAAAAAAAGCATACGAAAATCGCTGTTGTTGAAAAACAAAATGCACCCGCTGTGCGTGTTGAAACACGCAAAACTGACCAAACGCACTTCGTTTTAGGTGTACGCACATTTAACGCTTACGACAAGAAACTGCCAGCACTCAAAGTGCTTGCGGGTGTGCTCGGCGTGGGAATGAGCTCGCGTTTGTTTCAGAAAATGCGCGAGGAACTCGGTATTTGCTACTATGTGAAGACAGATATGGACGCGCTGACCGACCACGGACTGCTCACGGTATCTGTTGGCGTTGCGCCGAGCCGCGCAGAAGAGGCGGTGCGCGCGATTCTCGCCGAGTTCGCGCGCCTTGCGCGCGAACCGCTCGCGGACGCAGAATTGAACAAAGTGAAAGATTGTCTTATTGGAAATATGTATTTGTCGCTGGAATCAACAGACGAACTCGCTGAGTTTTACGGTATGCAAGAGATTTTACGGAAGGACTTAAAACAGCCGGACGAGCTCGCGGCAGAAGTTACAAAGGTAACGAGTGGGGAAGTTCAAGCGACCGCGCGCGAGATATTTACGCTGGAAAGGCTCAACCTTGCCGTTGTCGGGCAAGCACCCGCCGAATCGCGCTTGCGGGAGATTTTGACCTTGTAATGTAGTGTGGTACACTTTTATTATATGCAATCCCGTTAGAAATCCAAGCGTTATATTTGGTGTATATGTAAGAAATTGATAAAATGATATACTATATAGCAACTTATCAAATAACAAACAGAAATGCTTTTAGCGTTTCCTATTTCTAACGGGATGCAACCAAACACTCCTACTCAATTTTCGGTTTCCGCAGGCACTGTTGCCAAAGCGATTTTGGTGGGTCTCTTGGCGTGGGGGCTTTTTCACCTTCGCGATGTTTTACTTGTTGTGCTGACCGCCGTCGTGCTCGCGTCCGCCATTGAGCCATTCGCGCGCGCTCTCGGAAAATGGCACATCGCGCGCTTACCTTCGGTTATTTTAATCTACCTCGTGTTCGCGCTCGTTGCCGTTTCTATTTTCTATTTCTTCATACCAACACTCGTATCAGATGTAGTGGGTCTATTCAGCAATGTACCGATGCTTATTGACACAGTGTCAGGATGGAGCCCATTTGGCGCATTAAGCGCCGGTGCTGTTCTTGGTGTGGAAGGCGACAGCGTTGCTTCTACAGGAAGTTTCGCATTCGGCGATATGCTTCAAGCGTTTCGCATTGTTGCCGAGAATGTGTCTGAAGGATTTCTCCCAACATTGTCAGTATTTTTCGGTGGCGCGGTGTCGTTTGTTCTTATTATCGTGCTCTCATTTTATCTTGCGGTGCAGGACGATGGCATTGCGAAATTTCTACGCATCGTAACGCCCATTAAACACGAAACATATGTCATTGGGCTTTGGCGGCGCGCGCAAGAAAAAATAGGGCTTTGGATGCAAGGCCAACTTTTGCTGGCGGCGCTTGTCGGTCTCCTTGTGTACCTCGGGCTTACCGTGCTCGGCGTTGAAAACGCGCTTGCGCTGGCGTTCCTTGCGGCGCTTATGGAAACCATTCCGCTCTTCGGTCCGATTATCGCCGCAATTCCAGCCGTATTTGCGGCGTATCTTTCGGGCGGCTTTTCAACAGGGCTTATGGTGGTAGGCCTCTACATCATTATTCAACAATTTGAGAATCATCTCTTTTATCCTCTTGTTGTGAAAAAGATTATCGGCGTGCCGCCCATCCTTGTTATTCTCTCGCTCATTATCGGCGCAAAGCTCGCAGGATTTCTCGGATTGCTTCTCTCTGTGCCGGTCGCGACGACGGTTATGGAGTACTTGAACGACCTCCAGCGTAGCAAGATTACTCCGCCTTCCTCCCCCGTTTCTGCAAATGTATAAGCGCTCCTACATTACGACGCCGATTTTTTACCCCAATGCGCGGCCTCATCTTGGGCACGCCTATACCGCGACGATTGCGGATATTCTCGCGCGCTATCGTAGGGCAGTGGGAGACGAAGTGTATTTCCTAACAGGCGTTGATGAGAATACCGAAAAAGTCGCGCGCGCGGCGCGCGCGGCGGGGCAGGAGACGGGAGCATACCTCAATACTGTCGTGTCTTCGTTTAAGGACTTGTTTTCGGAGAAGAAACTCAATATCTCGTACGATCAATTTATCCGGACTTCCGATGAAAAAGTTCATTGGCCTGGAGCACAGGCGCTCTGGCGCAAACTTGTGGAAGCGGGGGATATTTATCCGTCCTCGTATGAAGGTTTGTACTGCGTCGGACACGAGGCGTTTGTGACGGAAAAGAATTTAGTGGGTGGGAAATGCCCCGACCACAACGAAGCGCCGCAACATCTCAAAGAAACGAATTATTTTTTTCGCCTCTCAAAATACACCAAAGAGATAAAAAAGAGAATTGAATGCGCCGAACTTCAGATAATTCCCGAGGAGCGAAAAAATGAAATCATCGCTTTACTTGAGCGTGGGCTTGAAGATGTGAGTTTCTCTCGTCCTTCCGACAAGGTGTCGGTTGGGATTCCAGTGCCGGACGACTCAACGCAAAAAATGTATGTGTGGTGCGACGCGCTCACGAATTATATAAGTGCTTTAGGGTATGGACGCGATGATGAATTGTTCCGTAAGTTTTGGCCAGCGGATTTGCACATTATCGGCAAAGATATTTTGCGTTTTCATGCTGGTATTTGGCCAGGAATGCTTCTCTCGGCAGGCCTGCCTCTCCCGAAAAAGATTTTGGTTCATGGTTTTATAACAAGCGGCGGGAAGAAAATGTCCAAGACCCTAGGCAATGTGATAGACCCCGACACACTCATTGAGGAATACGGTGGGGAGGCGGTGCGGTATTTCCTCGCGCGACATATTTCTCCGTTTGAAGATGGCGATATCACACTTACAAGATTCAAAGAGACCTACAACGCAGACCTTGCGAACGGGTTGGGGAATTTGGTTGCGCGAATATTGCAAATGTCGAGCCAATGTTTTGAACATCCTGTAGATTTGTCGGAAAAAAGAAAACCATTTTCTGTAAGTCAGTATATAGAGAAATTCGAACTTAATAATGCTCTTATTGCAATATGGAGCGATATGTCGGTACTCAATGATTTTATTCAAGAAAACAAGCCATTTGATGTTATAAAAACCGATAAGAAAAAAGCTCAATTGCAGATCTCGTATTTGGTAAAAGAGCTATTTAGAATCGCAGAGATCCTTGAACTTTTTATGCCCGAGACAAGCAAGAAAATAAAAGAAGCAATTCAGCAAAACAAAAAACCGGAGAATCTATTTCCGCGAAAATGAATTATCGCTACATAGACATCCACACGCACACGAACTTCGCGGCGTTTGAAGGCGACCGCGCGGAGGCGATACGGCGCGCACAGGAGGCGGGCGTTGCGCTAATAAATGTCGGGACGCAGAAAGATACTTCGCAGAAAGCGGTTGAGATTGCGGAAAAATACGAAAACGGAGTGTACGCGACAGTAGGGCTTCACCCGATCCATACGGCAAAATCCTTTCATAATGAAGAAGAAATTGGCGAAGGCGGAAAAGAATTCACATCACACGAAGAACAGTTTGATTATGAATATTACAAAAAACTTGCAATACACACGAGAGTGGTGGCGATCGGGGAGTGCGGGCTTGATTTTTATAGACAAGACGCGGGTGCCGCGAATGTAAGAAAACAAGAAGAAGTGTTTAGAAAACAGATTGAGTTAGCGATAGAAATAAAAAAACCGCTTATGTTACACATTCGGAAGGCATACAAAGAAGCATACGATATTCTAAAATCGTACACAGGCATTGCTGGCAATCTGCATTTCTTCTCTGGAACTCCCGAAGAAGCAAGACCGTTTTTGGATAAAGGATTTTCTTTTTCATTTACTGGTGTGATTACATTCGCGCGCAGTTACGACAGCGTCATATGCTACATTCCGCTCAATCGCATTATGTCGGAAACAGACGCGCCGTTTGTCGCGCCCGCGCCGTACCGAGGGAAACGGAATGAGCCGGCGTATGTTATAGAAGTGGTAAAGAAAATAGCAGAAATTCGCAATGAGGACCATGAGACGGTTCGCGCGCAACTCCTAAAAAACGCCGAGCAGTTTTTCGGTATTTCGCTTGCCCGATAGGGCGTGCCGTGCTATTCTTTTTTGCATGTCCGAAAATAAAATAATTGACCCAGAGATCGTTCGGCTTTATGAGATTTCATACCTCGTGAGTCCTGCGCTTGCTGAAGACAAAGCGCCTGCGGCGCTACTTCCGCTTAAAGACCTGCTCGCGGGGAAGAATGTTGTTGTGTCTGCAGAGGAATCTCCGAAGTTTCGACGGTTGGCGTACCCGATACGGGTCGCGGCTCACGGGGAGAAAAAGCAGGTTTTTGATTCAGCGTCATTCGGTTGGATTCGTTTTGAATCGGATGCCGATACGATTTTTGAGGCGAATAAACTCCTTGCATCTTCCGCGGATATTATTCGTTTTCTTATAGTGAAGGCGGAAAAAGCGGTACCTGTAAAGCCATTTCAGAGCTACCGCACGCGACCTGAACGGGAAGTTCCTATTTCGGTTTCTGAAAAAGGCACGATTGGCGAAGAGGACAAGAAGCCGCATGTGTCGCAAGAAGAATTAGACCGCAAGATTGATGAATTAGTCGGCGCATAATATCATAATGGTATGTACTTAAACAAAGCATTAATTTACGGCAATTTAACTCGCGATCCGGAGCTTAAGGCGCTTCCGAACGGCGGGAAGGTTGCAGAGTTCGGAGTGGCGACAAATCGCGTTTTTAAAGACCGCGACGGCAACAATCAAGAGGAAGTAGAGTTCCACAATGTCGTTTGTTTCGGCAAGCAAGCAGAAGTCGTCGGGCAATATTTAAAAAAAGGGCGCGGCGTCTTTATTGAAGGCAGAATCCGCACGCGCAACTGGGAGGCAAAGGACGGAAGCGGTAAGCGCTACCGAACCGAGATTGTCGTAGACCGCTTTCAATTTGGTCCGCGACCACCTGGAGAGGGAAGTGGTGGCGCGTGGCAGGGGAGGAAAAAGACAACTTCTCCCGAATCGCAAGAGCCGAAGGACTCCGGTGAGGCGATACAGTACCCCGAAGAAGACATTAAGCCAGAAGATATTCCATTTTAATTATTATGAATCCAAACTCATCCCACACCCATAAGTCGTTTGATTACAAAAATACCGAACTTCTTAAGAAGTTCCTCAATCCGCACGGCAGGATTCTTTCGTGCAAGCGAACAGGGCTTACAGCAAAAGCCCAGCGCAGTTTAGCACTTGCCGTCAAGCGCGCGCGCTTTATGGCGCTCCTACCTTTTGTGGCTCGTTAGACCCTTTCTACATACTCTCCAGTATCGGTATTGATGCGTAGCACATCTCCTTCGTTTATAAAAAGGGGAGCGTTGATAGTCGCGCCGTTTTCCAATGTTACTGTCTTTGAGCCACCTTTCGCGGTGTCGCCTTTGACAGCAGGCGGTGCCTCGGTGACTTTCAGCTCAACTTTAATCGGTAGCTTAACGCCGATGGTCTGCTCGTTAAACACAAGAAGTTCAATAAGCGAGTTTTGCTTTAGGAACTTACTTGCGCTTCCTATCATTTCTTCCGCAATCTTAAAGCGGTTTGACGGAACGGTTGGGTCACAAAACCACCAATCACCGCGGTTGGTGTAAAGATATTTCGCTTCTTTTTTTTGCAGGTCGGCTTCAACAACCTTGTCCGCTTGATGAAAAGTTGTCTCGGCGATTTTGCCTGTAATGAGGTTCTTCAACTTCGTCTGGTTCACGGGCTTGCGCTGTTGCATACGGAAAATATGCGCGTCCAATACCTCATACGGCGCGCCGTCCATCACAATAAACTTCTTCGGCAAAATTTCGTTGTAATTCAGCATACAAGAAAAACAGTGTAGCAGAACAGATGAAAAAGTCCAGATATCATACACGAACAAACCGGTAATCATATGTACGAGATGTACCTTTTTGACTCTTTTCGATCATTTTTAGACCCGCGTTTTCAATCAAGTCTACAATCTGAATACACCCCTCGTCTTTCTCGTCTATTTCTACCTGAATTGTCTTTAAGTACGGACTTTTAATAACATCATGTGCACCCCTTATGACTTGCAATTCGTGCCCGTCCACATCAATTTTCATTATTGTTGGATATGGAAGATTTGCTAGCCGCACTAAGTCATCCAAAGAATACGCTTGTACAAGATGTGAAAAACAGCAGTTTAAGGTCGGATTCATATTAACTCCTGGATGTACAGCAGATCCAGCTCTTAAAGTTCCATACGAAAAGTAAGTAAGACGGGTTGCATCTGATAGTGGAAACGGTATTGGAAATATTGTTTTCATCTTGTTTAAAAAAATATTTTCACATAAGACCGCAAAAGTACACTGACCCGGTTCAAAAGAATAAATAGGAATGGCGATTTCGGATAACATTAAAGCGATAAACGAATACGCCCCGATGTTTGCACCTATGTCATAAAAAACTGAATTGGCCGAGATATTTTTCTCTAGCCACCGTATCGTTGCAGGCTCTTTTTTATACGCTCGTAAATATTTATACGCAATAGTTGACGATACATTCATTTTTATTACCCTGTTTTTATAATGAAGATTGCCTATGGGGGGGGTATGAGTCGTTATATACGATTGAGTATAAAGAGGTAACACACTCCATAATCTACCAACGAATGCAGATAGGATATTTTTAATACCACCATATATTTTCCACAACGCCACCTGTATTTTTTTGATTTTCTTCATTTTCATACACACAATATAAAGATTATAAAGAGTTCATGGTGTGTCCTTATTACACCACCCCTTCTTTTAGTTTCTCGCGGATTTGTTTGAGGATTTCGGCTTTGAGTTTTGGATTTTCAAGAAGAAAGGTGCGGGTTGCGTCGTAGCCCCTGCCGAGTTTCGTCTCGCCGTAGGCGTACGAGCCCGCGCCGGCTTTTTGGACAATCCCGTACTTTTCGCCAAGCGCGATTATTTCTCCTTCTTCTGAAATACCCTCGTTGTAGAGCAAGTCAAACTCTGTCTGCTTAAATGGAGCGGCGACTTTGTTTTTCACTATTTTCGCTCTTATTCTTCCGCCGACAATTTCCTCACCTTTTTTAATTTGCGCAATGCGGCGCACATCAATTCGGACGGAGGTGTAAAACTTGAGCGCCTTGCCGCCAGGCGTTGTCTCTGGGTTGCCCCACATCACGCCTATCTGCATTCGTATTTGGTTGATGAAAATGACAATGGTCTTTGAGCGCGCGACAATCGCCGTGAGCTTGCGGAGTGCCTGCGACATCAGCCGCGCCTGCTTGCCGACATGCTGTTGCCCCATATCGCCCTCAATTTCGTCTTTGGGGGTGAGCGCGGCGACCGAATCCACGACAATCACATCAATCTTTCCGCTTCGCACGAGCGATTCCACGATTTCCAACGCCTGCTCGCCCGTGTCCGGCTGAGAAATGAGGAGCTCGTCTATGTTCACGCCGATTTTCTTTGAGTACTCCGGGTCCATTGCTTGCTCTGCGTCAATGTACGCGCAAATGCCGCCCAGCTTTTGCGCTTCGCGCACCACATGGAGGGAGATGGTGGTCTTACCTGACGATTCAGGTCCGAAGATTTCAATAATGCGACCGCGCGGGAGCCCGCCGATACCTAGTGCGGCATCCAGCCCTATAGAGCCCGTTGGTACGGCGTTTACATCCACGCGCGGCTTCTCGCCGAGCTTCATAATCGCGTCATCCCCGAATTTCGTCTTAATCGCCGCGATGGCATCTTCAATTTTCTTATCCGCGCCGGCAATCGTCTTCGGCTCTTTCACTACTTTTTTCTTTGATCCAAATGCCATAAGTTCTTGTAAATAGATTATTAAATATTATCTGCTGTGCGATACGCATCAAGATATTTTTCGTTCGTTCTTCCGAAGCGGTCGCTCGCCGCGACTGTAATACTATTATATCCCGGTAAGAGTAGTGCCGTCTCTTGCCAGAGCCCGTTTTCATCGGTGAAAATCTGTTTGCCATTCAGCGATAAAAACGCAATCCGTTTCGCCTCGCCCCCGATATGTACAAGTGCTCCGTCCTGCGCGGTGCTTTCAATATAGAGGGAAGGGCCGCGTAAATATTCACGCGCCTGATATGTGCCGTACGACGCAAGTCCGGCAAGAGTGATAACCGCAAGCGCGAACGCAAGCCGTGTGCGGAGATTTCTCATACCGTTTCGGCCGGTTCTGTTGGCGCGATCGGCACTTCGGATTCCACCGCGCCACGTACCATTCGCGGCTTCGCGCCGTCTGCGGGCCCGATGACGCCGCGCTCCTCAAGAATATCCATTAAGCGCGCGGCGCGGGCGTATCCAACGCGTAATTTCCTTTGCAAGTATGAAGTAGATGCTTTACCAGCTCGTTCCACTTCTTCTTTTGCCGCTGCGTACAGGTCGTCATCAACATCTCTGTCGTCCGTAAACGCACTCTCCAATTGGTGTGGCGCGGAGATGTCTTGCACTGGTAGCTCCGCGCCGCCGCCGTCCGGATAGCGCTTTGTCAGAAAGCCCGCCACTTTTTTGACCTCATGTTCTGAAATGTATGACGATTGAATACGCTCAGGTTTTGAGCGTTCTCCTGAAAGGAATAGCATATCGCCGCTTCCGAGCAGTTTTTCCGCGCCTCCTGTGTCTAAAATGGTTCGCGAGTCAATTTGCGAAACGACCTGCAGGGCAATACGGGAAGGAATGTTTGCTTTTATGAGACCTGTGATTACATTGACCGACGGACGCTGAGTGGATAGCACGAGATGTATACCGACCGCGCGGCTCATTTGCGCGAGGCGCACCACGGCGGCTTCCAGCTCGCGCGGGTACGAAGACATAATGTCTGCAAGTTCATCAATCACAACAACGAGGAAGGGAAGCGGGTCCTGCTTTTCGGGCGCGGGTAGAAATATGTTTTTATGATACGAATCAATGTCGCGGACCGATTCTTGTTCCAAAATGTCGTAGCGTCTATCCATTTCTTTCGCGGTCCAGCGCAGGGCTTGTATAGCTTTCTTTGCATCCGTAATAACTGGAGTTAGGAGATGGGGTATGCCGTTGTAAAGCGTTAATTCAACGCGCTTCGGGTCAATAAAAATAAAGCGGAGTTGTTCGGGAGAATTGCGATAGAGTAGCGACGCGATAAGAGTATGTATGGCGACGGATTTTCCCGAGCCAGTCGCTCCGGCGATAAGAAGGTGAGGCATTTTTGCAAGGTTGGCGAAGTGGAGTTTACCTGCGACGCTTTTCCCAAGCGCGAAGAAAAGTTGTTTTTCCGCACTCGCAAACTCTTCGCTCCCAAGAAGGTTTCCGAGCCGCACGGTCGCGCGCGCGGTGTTCGGAATCTCAATGCCGACGAGCGAGCGGCCCGGAATCGGCGCTTCAATGCGAATGGAGTGTGCGGCAAGCGCGAGCGCAAGGTCGTTTTGCCGCGCGACTATTCCAGTCAACTTTACTCCCTCGGCTGGTTTTAGTGCGTAACGAGTTACCGATGGTCCAATAGACACCTCATCCATTTCAACATCAATGCCAAAGTTGCGGAGCGTACGCTTAATAATATTGGAATTTGCTTTGATGTCTCCAACATCTGGTTTGCCGTGATCACGCTCAAGCATTGAAAGCGGCGGTGGCTCGTACGCTCCGAAGCGCACACGCATTTTTTTCTTAGGTTCCCATGCGGCTTCTTCCGCTTCTGCAACAAGATTAGGTGTTTGCTCGCTAGTCGTCTCATTTTCGGTTTCAGGATTTTCTTTTTCAGTTTCATTTATATTATCTTCTTCTACAACATCAGTATCTTCTTCACCGTGTATTTTTATTGGAGGACGCGCGAAGCGCGCGATAAAATTCCATACGCGCGTAAGCGGGGAGAGCGAAATGCGCACATTAAAGGCGAGCGAGAGCGTTACGAGCGCGATTGCGCCAAGAAGCACAATACTCGCGTAGCGGTCAAACAAAGATACGAACGCGTCTGCGATTCCAGCTCCGGCGAGCCCGCCGCGCGACGGGAGTACGAGCTCGGTGAGCCCAAGTGTTGCCGCGATAAAAAGCAGTACGCCCACTGTTTTAACAAAAGAAATCTTTTTACTGTCTTCGCTTGAGCGGAATATCGTGATTGCGCCATATAGAAGCGCGAGCGGGAATAGGAAATACGCCCTTCCTAAAAACGCCTCAAAAGTGCCGAGCAGGAGAGTGCCTACAAATCCCGCTTTTCCGATTCCCGCGAGCACTGCAAAAAGAGCGAGTGCAAAAAGAATTATCGCGCCAACCCTGCGACCTATTGCCGGTTTAATCCACGGATCAGTTTCTTTTTTTCGTTTAGCCATGATGTAAATAATAGTAGCATATTTAATTTGTTTCCAAATCTCCCACTCAGTTGAGGGGGAGTACTTGAGTCCGTCTAATGCGGACGAATAGGAAGGGTGGGTTCGGGAAAAACACCACCACCTCCCCCAGCACTTTCTAAAGAAAGTGCTGGGTACTCCTCCTCAATTAATGAGGAGATTTAAATATAACACAAAAGAAAAACCGCCGTTCGCAAAAGATGTATGGCGGTTTCTGTAACATCAGTTTATTTGTAGCATTTTTTTTCGTTTGATTTACAAACCTCCTCGTAACTTATCCAGAACACTAAAACAAAGAGTATTGCCGCAAACGCAGGTAGTGTCCACAGTGTTCCCTCAAAAGAGAGGAATAAAAGACAACCCAATAAAAGCAGCAAAAACATTTTCGGTTTCCTTATCACCGCAATTGCTATGCTAAAGGCATCTTTTATGTTTTTTCGATTATTCTTCATAGCGTCCACTTTCTTCATTACACAAAACTGTCCAGTAAAGAATATACACTACACCGTTTATCGCGTCAACATTTTGTATATGTTCCAAAATCCCCTCCTCAACTGAGGAGGAGATTAAAGAGAAGCACCTTGCCTTGCTCACCCTTCTGTTTCCCATCGCAAAAAACGCTTGAAAGAACAAATGTCTTTTATGTATAATACAAATGTCCTTTATAAATGTCCGTTAGATTTTATAAACGACATTCATATATGTATAAAAAGAGCATAAAGGACATTAGAAGAAATACAAATGTCCTTTATAAAAAGACAGAATATCCCGATATGTCCTTTATAGGCGGAGAGTACTTGATTTTCCTTGTTAAAAAGGTAGAAAACTTTGTTCGCGCTATATACCTAATAACAAATTTTCTATCGGACAGTGAGCCGTTAAAATGGAGATTACGGACAATCTCAACTGAATTAATTGATAAGTTAATGTCCTTTATAAAAAGTGAAGTAAATCAAGTGAATATTCGTTTGTACCGCGCGGACTTTTTAGGGTGTCTCTCCGGTATTGTATCTCTGTTGAATGTAGGAGAAGAGGGCGGCGTTATTTCTGAAGCGAATGTTGCGCTTCTAAAGAGGGAAATACAAAGCTTTTTCCCCATTTTTAATGAGAGAATCTTTGTGATGCGCAAGGACGATATTGAAAATCTTCCGCTTGCAAAAAATAAAGAGGCGTCTTTTCGGCACAAACCTGCGCGCGGAAGACCCCGTCTTATGCGGAGGTTGTCCGTTAGAAACACTGAAGATGTTTTAATAAGTCCTATACAGGATTCTGATAACATACAAAATGTCTTTTATAAACATAAAGGACAAGACAATGTAAGCGTTCGTAAAAGAAATAAAAGAACAAGAAACATAGAAGACATAAGGTCAAAACTGCGCATCACTCGCCAGAAATCAATTATGGATATTCTAAAGGACAAAAAGAAGTTAACAATTCGTGAGTTAATGTCCTTTATAAAGGACTGCGGTGAGAAAACACTTCAGCGGGATTTATACGAATTGTCCGATAAGGGCGTGTTAAAAAAAGAGGGAGAAAAAAGGTGGAGTGCTTATTCTTTTGTTCAGCCGCTTCTATTATTTGATGGAAAATGAGTTAAATAATTGACCATTTTTTGTGTATATGCGATACTTATCGATGTGGATTCACGCGGGTTTCTACAAGAAACCTTTAGTTATCCACACATATATTTTGCGCATAAAAACTATGCGTCTTATAATGTTTTATCAGCCCTTTGACAATTTAATAGTACACAGGTAAGATAGACAAAGTTGCATTGCGCCATATACCATTAAAACGACATTGCGCACATGCTTGTTACGAAAGTAGTAATTATTCACCTTACCAACAATCCCTTTTTGTTTCTGTTGGCGATGACAGAAACCAAAGAAAAAGGGCGTTGGACCCGCATCATTTTTTTTATAAAAAAGTGATACTGGGTGCCAAACCGCTTTGAGCGTGTGCGCGTCGAACGCGCGCGCTCCGCAGTTGCGGTTTATAGAAAAAATCGTAGTTTGTTTTTCGGCATTATTGTTTTTTTATTAATAAATACCGAAAAGCAAATTATCCCTTAGTATTAATTTTTAGCTTTATTTATGGATACCATTATTACATCCAAGACAAAATGGCTTGCAGTAGGACTTGTGGGTGTGGGAGTGGCGGCGGTTCTCTTTGCGGGTGCGTTCGCTCAAACAGCGAGCGCGCAAAGCTTGACGCTCAAAGACCTGGTGGAACTTTTCATCAGCTTGGGCATCATTGCTCCTGACAAAGCGGCACAGGCGCGCACAGCGGTCTCATCACCTTCTACTACCGTAAGCACGACATTTACCAAAAACCTCACTGTCGGTTCTACCGGTAGTGATGTGAAGGCGCTTCAGCAATTCCTTAACGGTAAGGGATACACTGTGGCTTCTTCGGGTCCGGGTTCAGCTGGGAACGAATCAATGTATTTCGGTCCGGCAACTCGGGCGGCTCTCGCAAAATATCAGGCGGCACAGGGTATTTCCCCGGCAGTCGGATATTTCGGTCCTGCCACTCGTGCCAGTGTTAATTCAATGACGGGCGGCACGCCAATAACTACGCCAGGCACGACACCAGGGACATCTCCGGTTGTCACGGTTCCTGCGGGAACGGGGCTTGTTGTATCTTCAACGGAACAGCCGGCGGCAGGTCTTGCGCCTGAAAACGCAGCGCGCGTTCCGTTTACCAAATTCACCCTCACCGCTGGCTCAAGCGATGTTGTGGTGAGCAACTTGACGATTGAGCACTCAACTTTGGCGGGAGATGCGATATTCTCCGGCGTTATTCTCCTTGATGAGAACGGCACGCAAGTTGGTGTTTCCAAAACCTTCAATTCCAATCACCAAGCAACGCTCGGCGAAGCATTCACGGTGAAAGCGGGCACTTCCAAAATGATGACGATTGCCGGCAACATGGCGGCAAACAACGATGCGCGCGCCGGCGAAATCTCAAGCATTAAACTGCTTGCGGTGAACACCTCGGCGACAGTATCGGGCTCGCTACCGATTTCAGGCGCATCGCATACGGTCAACTCAACGCTTGCGCTTGGTTCTGTAACGAACGAGCGCGGTCCGCTTGACCCGAATGCGGCAGTTAACAAGAATGTCGGCGTAACAGGGTACACTTTCTCGTCTATCCGAGTTACTGCCGGTTCGCAGGAAGACATCCGCATTCATTCCATTCGTTGGAATCAGGCGTCTTCCGTTGGCGCATCCGACCTTGCAAATGTGAAGACAATTGTTGACGGTACTGAATACGCAGCCACGATTTCTTCAGACGGCAAGTATTACACATCAACATTCGGAACCGGCATTGTTGTTGCAAAAGGTCTCAACAAGGAGCTTTCCGTGAAAGCAGATATTGTCGGTGGCTCTGGACGCACTATTGCGTTCAATGTTGAAAAAACAACCGACATCTACATTACCGGCGAACGGTATAAGTACGGCATTACGCCCGCCACATCAGGCACGGGCTTTACGGCAGGCGTAATCTGGTACCCGGGAAAAACGGTAACGGTTGATACAGGTTCTCTGACGGTTGAAAATGCCACTTCGGTTTCAGCAACCAACATTGCTGTTACACTTGCAAACCAAGCACTAGGCGGCTTTACGGTTGACATAAAAGGTGAGCCGATTACAGTTGCATCCAGCGCTTTCACCTTTACGACGACCGGCACCGCAACTGCGGGCGGAGATGCACAAATCACCAATGTAACGCTTGTTGACGAAAACGGCACCGTCGTTGCTGGTCCTTCAGATGTAGGACACACAGGAACTCTAACCTTAGCTGACACTATTCTTTATAGTGTTGGTAAGAAGGCCTACACACTTAAAGGTAAGGTTGGCTCGGGCTTCGGTTCAAATGGAACGGTTGCCGTAACATTTGTACCTTCAACAGCTTGGACGACCGTAACAGGACAAGTAACGGGTAAGACGATTTCAACATCGTCAATGACCACATCATCCGTTGCGCTCAGCACAATGACCGTGAAGACCGCATCGCTTGCGATCAGCGTTTCTTCACAGCCGGCGGCGCAGACGATTGTTGCGGGTGCACAGCAGTTCACCTTTGCGAACATTCAATTGTCCGCAATTGATTCAGGCGAAGATGTGTCTATGAACGCTCTTCCGCTTGACTATGAATTGGTGTCCGGTACTACCAATGTAACGAGTTGCAACCTGTACAACGGTTCAGTTCAACTCACTTCGGGTACGAACACGGTTGACCCGTCAGGCGACGACAATTCCAAGAGCTTTACCTTTGATTCCCAGATAACAGTTCCGAAGGGAACAGTGTTAACGCTTGCGGTAAAGTGCAACATCCCGTCTTCAATTACCTCGGGCTCATTCTCGTTCGGCTACAACGACGCTTCGTCTCCGACGGCGACTGGAAAGGTTTCCGGTTCATCGGTAACGGTAACGGAGAACACTTCAGCTGGACAGACGATTACCATAACGAGCAGCGGTTCGCTCACAGTTGAGCTTTCCGGCCAAAGCCCGTCATACACGCTCGCGTCAGCAGGAACGACCGACTATGTCGCAAGCATCTTGCGCGTTCGGGCGACCAACGAAGCGGTGCGCATTGACGACCTTGCGCTCTCGCTCGCGGCAGCAGATGTGAACGCCGCTTCCAGCTCCCTTTCTGATTTGGCGGGCGGTAAAGTAACTCTCTGGGACGGCGTAGACAAAGTCGGCGAGGCAACCTTCGTAACAAGCGCGTACTTCAATACAGCTTCTACGACAGTTTCTACCTGCGCTGGCTGCAAAGAGTTCATTGTTCCGAAAGATGAGTACAAGGACATCACGGTAAAAGTTGACCTCTCGGCGCAAGGAACCAGCCAAGCAGGCACTCCAGGCGCGTTCGTTAGAGTTGATTACGAGAATGCGCGCGGCACCTTCGGCGGTATAAAGGGCACCGGTTCGCAGAGCGGCACGAAAGTTACAGGAACGAGTGCTGATACTGCGGCTTCGGGCTTCCGCGTTGTGAAATCGGTACCGACGGTGAAGTTTATCTCGCTCCCGACAGGCACTTCGCTTACGGGTGCATCAGACAAACCTCTGTATCGCTTCAGCGTTACAGCATCTCCGAAGGGTCCTGTCGGCGTGAGCCAATTGACCTTCCGGTTCTCAACTTCATCAGCCACAACGATTATTGACCTTCTGGACAACATCAATGTGAAGGTCTACACCGATTCCGCCTATTCAGTGCTAGCAAGCGGCATTCAGACCGACGGCACGATGCAGGCGAACGACCAACCACTTGACAGTGTATGGGCAAGCTCAGATACGGAATTCAAAATCGGCGCGGCAACTGCGGCAAACGCATCCACGACGATTGAAATTCCATCAGGCGGCTCAAGGTACTTTGAGGTTATCGGAGATGTATCGCTCTCTGGCGCGGGTACGACCTACTCGGTTACGACCCAACTCCAAGGCGATGCCAGGTTCTACTCAAACATTCTGCCTTATGCAATCGCAACTTCAGCGCCAGCAGGAGGTAGTGGAGTAACTTCTAATTCCTTCCTTGCGACCTCAACCTTCTTCACGGAGCCGACCTTCCCAGCAACTGACTCCAATAACTTCATCTGGAGTCCGTTCTCAACAACAACGATTACGAGCTGGAATGCGAACGACTACTTGAACGGCTACGGCGTATCAGGACTCCCGGCGAGCAACCTTACTCCGCAGACCATAAGCGACAAAGCGCTCTAAACGAAATAGGCCAACTTGTGTCCAGCCCCTTTCTCAAGGGGCTGGAGGCCACCCCCACACTTGATGCTATCAAGTGTGGGGGTTTTCGTTTTGGTGAAATTGTTTTTTTCTAGAAAAACAGATATACTGATACACATTATGTATTGGAAAATAATGAGTATAGTCGCTATATTAGGTATCTCGGCTCTTGTGCAGTATGTGCTGTTGCAAAAAGAAACCGACGAACCTGCTGGAACTTCTAGCACTACGCCATTTGCGTCTTCTACTATCCCAGATGTACACATTACAGATTCATCTGGTGGCGGATATATCGTTACACCTGAGCCGCTTCCGAATGACTCCGCTCGCCCGAAGGCGCCGGATGTTAATGCGCTTATTGCCGATATTGTTCCAAAAAACGATTATGAAAAACTTGTGTTTTCTAATCTTACAAAAGCGCGCGACGCGCTCCGCGACGACCCTAAGAGTTACAATGATTGGCTCACGGTCGGCACATCGCTCAAGCAGTTGGAAGAATACAAAGGCGCGAGCGATGCCTGGTTCTATGTCGCCGCGCTGTGGCCTGACCAGCCGGTGCCGCACGGCAATCTCGGCTCTCTTTACCATTTGTATCTGAAAGATTTTCCAAAATCGGAGGCCGAATACAATAAAGCGATTGCATTGGACCCGACGCAGAGCGCGTGGCACCGAGGACTTTATGAGTTGTATGTCTATTCTTACAAAACAAAAACAAATCTATGGGAAGAAGCACTCAAAGCGGGTATTTCACAAAGCGGCTCTATTGACCTGCGCGTAGTACTTGCCGAACGATATGAAAAAGCGGGGCGTTTTACGGATGCGGTTGCTCTGTATGATGACGCGCTTGCCGTTGCAGAGGCGTACCCCAATACAGAAGCGATTATTAACCAGATTATCGGGCTTCGCGCCGCCGCGCGTGCGAACATAAAATAGTATGGCTATTTCTTTTGAAAAAGTCCTTCGCTTCACCTCGCTCGGCGCGCTGTTTGCGGCTCTTCTCGTTCCGCTTTATGTTTCGGGAGAACTCTTCTTCCCGTTTATCAGCGGAAAGAATTTTGCATTTCGGATTCTTATTGAGATTGCATTTGCAGCGTGGCTTGTATTGGCGTTTCGTAATCCATCATACCGCCCCAGGAAATCATGGCTTATGTGGAGTATTTTGTTTTTTGTCGCGGCACTTGGCGTTTCTGTTATTCTTGCGGAAGACCCATATAAAAGCTTCTGGTCAAACTTTGAACGGATGGAAGGATTTATCGGCATAGCGCATTTTGCGCTTGCGTTTCTGGTAGCAGGAAGCGTCTTTCGCGCCGCCGATTGGCGGAGGTTTGTCCTCGGGTCGCTTGGCGTCAATGTTTTTATTCTCGGTTACGCATTGCTTCAATTCTCGGGTATTCTTTCTATTAACCAGGGCGGGGTGCGCGTAGACGCAACTCTCGGTAATGCTATTTATCTAGGTGTCTATGCTCTTTTTCATATATTTTTCTCCATTCTTGCCGCGTATAATGCACGCAAAGAAGGCAGAAGCGTATGGCTGATTGGCTGTTTCGCGGCACTTGCGTTCGGTAATGTTGTACTTGTATTTCTTTCCGCGACTCGCAGTATCGTTCTTGGGCTTTTCGCGGCGTTTGTCGTTTCTTCCCTTTTTCTTGTATTTTCGCGCGCCGCGCCGCGGCGCACGCGGATGGTTGGAGCAGTCGGTCTCGTTCTCGCAGCGCTCGCTGTTGGCGGGTTTTTTGCGGCGCGCGAAATAACCGTACTCCGCAATCACCCTATGTTCGGTCGCATTCTTTCAATCTCTTTCGTAAATGATGATGCCGCTGCGCGGTTCACGATATGGAACATTGCCCTAAAAGGATTCGCGGAACGGCCGCTTTTTGGCTGGGGGCAGGAGGGTTTCAGTTTCCCATTCAGCAAACACTATGACCCGAGCTTGTATGGCAGGGAACAATGGTTTGACCGCGCGCATAACACTTATTTGGATTGGCTGGTGGCGGCGGGCATATTCGGGTTTCTTGCATATCTTGCTCTTTGGATTTCCGCAGGCCGCGCCGTTTTTCGCAGAGATAGATTTTCTCCTGCGGAGCGCGCGCTCTTCGCCGGTTTTGGCGCGGCGTACGCAGTCAACAGCATATTTGTGTTTGACAACGGTGTGAGTTATTTCTTGTTGTGTATGCTTCTTGCCTACATACATTTTCGCGAAACAGAAGGGGCGGCTCCTCTCTTTTCAACAACCGCTATTCTTCAGAATGGCGCGCTGGCGCGCGCATTCGCGCCGACCGTTTTGATAATACTTTCGGTGTCGCTCTATTGGTTTAATGCGCGGCCTGCGTATGCAGGAGCCATGCTTCTTAATGCGCTTCATCCTCATCCCGACGGACCTCTGGAAAATCTAGCAATTTTCCGCAGGGCGCTCGCGCTCAACTCGTTTGCAACTGCGGAAATACGGGAACAACTTGCGCAAGTAACGACTGCGGTCGCCCAAATTGCCGATGTTCCGGTCGCCGTCAAGCAGGAATTTTTAGCTCTCGCCGCAAGCGAGTTGGACAAAGAAATCAAAAAACGCCCCGCTGACGCTCGTTACTATACTTTTATGGGAGCGTTGCTTGACGCTTTCCACTTATATGAACAAGGATTTCCCTATTGGAAAGAGGGTCTCGCGCGCTCGCCTAAAAAGCAAATGCTTCTCTTTCAGATAGGCACTAATCGGTTTAATGCTGGGAAACTTGAAGATGCCGCGGCATATTTCAGAGATGCATATCTGTTGAATCCCAACAATCACGAAGCAGTTATTGTGTATGCATCCGTCCTTATATATGCCGGCGATAAAGAAACCGAACAAAAAGTATTAGCGACGCCGTCGTATGCGCAAAATTCTTCCGATGATGTGCGGCTCGTTACTGCGTACGAAACCGTTGGCCGTATCAGTGATGCGATTACGCTGATTATGAGGCGTCTTGAGCGTGAACCGAACAATAAAACATTTCAGCAAAAATTAGAGCAATTGGAAAAACTTAAGCGATGAATACTCACCTCTTATCTCGCGCAGGTGCCGGCGCACTTTTTCTAGTTCCACTCGCGCCGCTTATGGTCTATCTAGGGTTTCTTTTCCCGTATATGAGCGGAAGAAATTTCTTCTTCCGCGCGCTTGTGCTTGTAGCGTTCGCGGCGTGGCTCGTTTTATGGTTTTATAAGCCGGAGCAGTACCGTCCGCACAAATCGTTTTTATCCGTGGCGATTTTATCGTTTATCGCACTAGTTGGCATCGGAACGGCGCTTTCTCCGAATCCGTATTTTGCGTTTTGGTCTTCGCTTGAACGGATGGACGGGCTTATTTCCGTATTATTCCTCGCCGCGTTTTTCTTTTCCGCGCGCGGACTTTTGGACGCGCGCCATTGGAAGATTTTTTTTCATATTTCTCTCGGAACGGCACTTGCTGTTTCTTTTGTCGCGGTTTTACAACTACTCGGAGTTTTGGCGATACATCAAGGCGGCGTGCGCATTGACGGGACATTCGGCAATGCATCGTTTTTTGCCGCATATATGCTGTTATCCGCGGGATTGGCGTTTTTTCTTGCAGTAGGCGCGCGCGCTTCGCG
>MHSA01000011.1:67576-70755 GCA_001821135.1 Candidatus Taylorbacteria bacterium RIFCSPLOWO2_01_FULL_48_100
GCGCGGTGCCGTTTCTCTTTTTAATGCTCGCGTCCGCAACACGGAGCGCGTTTGTAGCGCTTCCGTTCGCGCTGTTAATTTCGGGAATCGCGGCGTTTTTTCAACGAATGGAAAGCATAAGCATAAAAAGATTTTGCGTTATTTCTCTTGCGTGCATCGCGCTTTTTACAGGCGCGTTTATTGCGCTTAAGCAGATTCCGTCGGCTGTTTCGCACCCGCTTCTCGGCCGTATTCTTTCTATTTCGCTCACCGGGCAAGACGCAGAAGCGCGATTTTTGTCATGGAATATCGCGCTTCAAGGTGCGCGCGAACAACCACTTTTTGGCTGGGGACCGGAGGGCTTTCGCCATGTGTTTGTGAAGTATTACGACCCGCGCCTTTACGGGCGAGAACAATGGTTTGACCGCGCGCACAACACATATCTTGATTGGCTGGTACAGGCGGGGAGCATCGGCTTGCTTGCATACCTTGCGTTGTGGTTTGGGCTCGCACACGCCGTGTGGCACCGCGATTCTCCTTTTTCTCCGTGGGAAAAAGTAACGCTATCAGGAATGTTCGCCGGCTATGCTGCATTCAATGTGTTTTCTTTTGACACTGTTACGGCGTCAATTTTATTTTTCGCGTTTTTGGCGTATGCAGAGTGGCGATTTAGTGAACGAAGGCAAGCCGTCTTGCAATCCACCCCCCCTTTTGCAAAACGCGCTTGCCGAAGTTCGCTCATTGTTCTCTTTGTAACAGCTTTTTTATTTATCTTTTATTTCACCATCGCCAAACCCGCTTATGCTGCCCATCTCATCAATGAAGGACTTCGGAATCCCTCGCCAGTACTAGAGACGCGGCTCGCTTTTTTCACGCGCGCAATTTCCTTGCGCACCTTTGCAACCCCCGAAGCGCGCGAGATGCTTATGCAATTTGCAGTTGATGTGCGCGATGCGCCGCTCCGCGATGATTCTCGCGCGAAACTTCTCACGCTGGCCGCATCAGAACTCGCAAAACAGATTGAACAATCTCCCAAAGACCCGCGCTACGCTATGCGGCTCGGTGTTTTGCTCAATATATACAGGCAGTACGAAATCGCCATTCCGATTATTGAGCAGGCGCTCGCGCTTTCTCCACGCAAACAGCCAATCCTATACGAACTTGGCACGAGTTATCTCAATCTTAAGCAATTTGATAAAGCTGCGGAAGTTTTTAAGTTTGCCGCGGAACTCTTGCCGGAAAATCAAGACGAAGAGTCAAAGAAATTATACGCAGTTGCGCTTATTTACGCGGGGAAAGTTACCGAAGCAGAAACATATCTCATTCGCATCTTCGGCACGACAGAACCGCTTGAAAGCCGCCTTGCCGACGCATACGCGCGTATTGGACAAAAAGACAAATCTGAGCGCATTTTATGGCTGATTCGCGAACGAGAAGAACTGGAAAAAAAAGTTAAAGTTATCCACACCTCGCAATAATTTTGGATGGATGGCTGTGGTACAATTCTACTAACCTTATCAGCAAACTATCGTACATTTGTACATTAAAATATGTCAAAGATATTTGTCGTGCTTCGCACAAACCGAGAAATGTTTTTTTCGGTCGTTTTTTCCGTTATCGCAACCGCACTTCTTGTTGTTGGTGTAACTGATGCGGCGACCACCATTAGCACTAATATAAACACTGGCGGGACCATCACCGTTACCGGAGCCGCTCATTTTCAAGATGATGCGTATATATATGGTCGTGAACTGCGAGTGGGTACAGGAAGCGCAACAACTACTTTGAGTGCTCTCAGCACCACCGCTATTGGTTTTGATACTGATATAGACCTGTACGGTCGCGAGCTTCGCGTTGGAACAGGAAGTGCCACTTCTACCTTGACTGCGCTCAGCACCTCGCTTGGCTTGGATACTGACTTTGACATTTACGGCGCCACTCTCAACTTGGGTACTGGAAGCGCGACCACAACTATCACTTCCGCAGGCGGATTTTTGGGTGTAGCGACCACGACTCCGTGGGCGCTCTTTTCAGTGAATCCCGACCAAGTAAGTGGTCCTGGGTTCGTTGTTGGATCTTCTACAAAAACAGATCTCATTGTTACGAATGCCGGTTTAGTGGGTATTGGGTCAACAACTCCGTTTGTTGCGCTTGGCGTTACCGGTACGACCACTTCAAGCAGAGGAGCGATTGTTGGTATAGACGGTTCTCCGGTGAACCAAATCCGCTTTGGCGTGTGTACTTATAATCCAGGCGCCGTGGTAACCACATCTGGGCTGAGCACCAACTGCACAAGTGCAAAAGGCGTAACGCAGACCGACAAAGTGTTTGTCACTCCGCAGCAACTTGAACTTGGGCTTATTTTTACCGGCGCGTCTTCTACCGCCGATAACATTATTCAAGTAACCGTCGTGAACGCAACGACGACGGGAGGCATAACTCCAGCGTCGCGTGAGTGGTATTGGATGGCCATTAAATAACACATTCTTGTTGAATCTTTATGAAGAGAATTTTTTTTCTCGCCGGGTTACTTATTTTTGCCCCCGTGCTTGCGTTCGCGACATTTAACGATGTATCGCTTACGACTGACGCCGTCATAAGCGTTGGTGGCATTTCCTTAACCGTTTCTGGCTCAAGTGATGTTGTGGAATCCATTACGGTTGATACCAGCAGTTTTTCCTTTACATTGTCCACAGGTGGCGATTCTTCTCTGAAAGTTGTGTCCTCTGACCGAAGAGTGCTGTCAACAAATGCAGGTACTCAATACATTACAACCAATGAATGTAGCGGCTCTGCGTCAACATTAGGGCATACTTTTTCTGGTCTTATACCAGTTACTGTTAGCATAACGCCTCAAACATCTACCTGCGGTACGAGCGCGACAAGTGCCGTCGTTTCGTCCTCCTCTTCTAGTTCATCTTCTGGCGGCGGGGGAATTACTCCGGCATCGCTCAATAATCCAACTCCGCCTTCTACCGTAGCGCAGAATGTTGGAATAACAGTTACGCCAGCGGCAATAGTTTCTGTAGTGGCGGCTCCTGTAACACAAACAACCCCCGCTCTTTCTGTTTCTGCTGTTTTTATCCGTGTACTCTCTCCCAAAACAAGCCACGCTGATGTCAAGCGCTTGCAACAACTGCTCAATTCCGACCCCGATACGCGCATTGCGGAGTCAGGAGTCGGTTCTATCGGAAACGAGA